>CAJVXH010000148.1 GCA_913009835.1 uncultured bacterium | reverse complement strand
GACTGATTTCTCAGAACTCAGTACTGTCGTTGGATGATCCCTGCGAACCGCCAAAAAGACGGCGGGTCACAGGGGCATGTATCATAGCTGAGTTAACTGGATAACCGCTTGCAAGCAAGTCGGGGCAGACCTCCGCCACCCGTTGACCGAGGCGCTTCAAATGAAATTATTGAACAGGTTGAACATCCCGCTCAGCATAGCTGGAATCGCCATAGGCGCAGCCATCGGCATTGCCAACGATAACATCGGCCTCGGGGTAGGCTTGGCGATTGTGTTCGGGGCTTCGCTGGGACGACTCAAACGTCCGTCTCAGCGTGACGATGATGCTAATAGAGAGGAGTAGTCTTCAGAACTACTTGTCAATCAGTACGATCCTTATCGGTCCTTTCCCTCAGGAAATCCTGCTTTCCGTCCTTCTGCCGCCTTCGCAACAGTCTCAGCTATACGTTTCTCACGCATGTCCTGACGTTTCGCTTGCTTGATCCACCAGAGAATCACCTTGCGTGACGAGAACGGAAACTGATTCCAATTTGATCGTGCTGCACCTTGATGACAACAATTCGCTGAACCTGACAGACATGCGTCCTCTGCTGTCCTGCGAAACCTTGACCGGAGCTGTCTCGAGCATCGGTTCGCAGAAGGTACGAGAGAAAACCCGGATTCAGCGAACCCGGGATTGATCCTTTTGCTCATTGCTCATTGCTCATTGCTCATTACTCAAAGCTCATCGCTCAGAGCTGCTTCACATCACCCTTGCATCGCCTGAATCATCGTGGTCGGATCGGTGTAGACCTGGTAAAGTGAAATCTTGCCATCTCTGACGATAAACTTGTTCATGAACGGAATTTCCACCATCTTCTCGTTCGGCAGCACATACGTCACCTCACCACCGACAAACACCGTCTCACCATCGCCGCCATCCCATGAACGCACGTCCCGATGGCTCAAGCTGCTCAGGGTTCCGAAGAATCCTGCGACCGCCTCTTCCACCGCACTCCGCCCAGTCACACTCATCATCGTGCCATATACAAACGTTCCATCCTCTGTAAGGAATGATGCGAATTTGATGGCATCCATCGCATCTATACTCGCAAACAAACCCTTGATCGTACCGTCACTCAACATGATACCGCCTCGTGCTAGGTTGTCCTAATTTTTACGATACGCATTGTACGTTCGCCGAAGCTATTGGATCCCAGCTCCGGAGGCGATGAGAATTAGGACTGGTGGGAGTTCAATCCCTGCTTATTCAACTTCGGGTGGGGGCAATAATACGCAGATGCTATTTACGGCTCAGCACATGATGACACTGCGAGTCCCCGCTGGGAATACACTTCTCGATGACATAGTCCAAGTCAGGATTCAGACCCTTGACCAGCGCTTCCTCCATCGCGGTGTGCGCCTTGCATGTTTGCAGACGTGTAAATGGATACGGACATTCCGGCACCATGATGCACACCCGTTTGTCCGTCCATTCGGTAACCTCACCCTCCGACCGCATCCCGTTGAAAACCTTCACCAGAAACAGACCGACCTCGTGCATGTCCATTGCCCCCTCACGCGCCTTCACACGTTCCGCAATCTCCTGACCATAAGCCGTGCTGACCTCGGTTATCAACTCCAGACCTTCGTCCCCGAATCGGTCCTCAATTGCCTCGTACAGCTTTCGGATTCGGATCAGCAGACCGCGCAGATTACTCTTGTAACGCCTTTCCAACGGTATCTCTTCCACTTCGATGCCCGGAGGTAGCTTGATCATATTAGCCCCTGAATGTGTTCGTCGTCCTGATGTAATTCGTCATCCTGAACGTTTTTTGTGAAGGATCTCGCTTTTGACTCGCCGTCATCCTGAACGTTTTTTGTGAAGGATCTCGCTTTTGCTGTGTAATACCGTCATCCTTGAACGCTGTTTGTGAAGGATCTCGCTTTTGACTCGCCGTCATCCTGAACGTTTTTTGTGAAGGATCTCGCTTTTGACTCGCCGTCATCCTTGAACGCTGTTTGTGAAGGATCTCGGTGTTCTGGTTGTTCAATTGGTGGGGGGGAGAGAATGCCCGACCAGCATTCGCCAGTCGGGCAGTAATATATATCGAACTTAAACCTGTACGCTACAACACAACAGTCTTACGTTTGTACGCGAAGCCCATATCGCTCAACTCGTCCAGAATCGGCTCGTACATCTCTGGCGTAGTCGGGGTCTTGACACCACTTCCGCCGATCTGCCCTTCGAGAATCAGCCTGACCGCTATCGCTGTCGGCAACGCTACCGCCCCCGCCATCGCCGTATCGCCGCCCGGCGTCCCTTCGACCAGCATACTTGAAATCCGCCTCTCTGTCCGATCGGCAAACTCGACCGTGATCTCGTTGTGCACGATAATCATATCCTTCTCACCCGGCCCGTACGCCATCTTCTTCAGCATCGCGTCGACCAGTACCTCGGAGTTCGTACCACGTTCCAACGTTACCTGCTCGTCACTGAACAAACCGAGCCACGCCATCCTTTCGATGATGTCATCGTTGGTCGGAATCCCCATACCACTCGCTACATCAGCCCGGATGTTATCGGTTGAATCCGCACCCACAACCCGCGCCATGAACTGCGCATAAGTTGTATTCGCCAGCTCCACAACGGTCGCATTCTCAATAAGCTCAATCTTCAGGAAACCAATCATAGTATTTGACCACCCGAGGAACCGCAGCAGCCCCTTATAGATGGACATATCGCTGTCCAAGTCGAATATCTTCAGGTAACGGGTGGCGTCATTGCTCGGATACGTCTCAAACGTCCCGATCCCATCAACATCGACTATCCGTCGGTGTTCAAACTTGGACACCGCATCAATCGCAGTCCCTTTCACCAGGTATTTTGCCGGCGACACCGCCGAACGCATCAGACCTAACGGATCCCATGAGAACTTGTACCCGAACGGGTTACGGTTATCCTCAAATGACGGCAGCCCCGCACCATACGATGTAATATCAGTGATCTTACCGTTTTCGGCCTTGATCTCATCGACCATCTGCATCAGGCCCATGTTGTCAATGCCAGGGTCTTCGCCGAGTTCGGTCAGGATGAGAACGCCACGCTTTACCGCTTCGTCTTCGAGTGTTTCGATCTCAGCATGCTTGAAATCGGTGGTTATCATCGTCTTCTGATGCTTCAGGCACAGGTTGGCGACATCCATATGGCACGAACGCGGTATCATCACGATCACAATGTCCGACGCTTCCACCATCTTGTCCAACGCGTCCAGATCATCGCTCAACCATGCCACCGACGTACCCAACGCACGTCCGCCGATCACCACTTCGGCCTTGGAGACGGTACGTGTGGCCATCACGACTTCGTATTCACATTTATCGATGAAATAATCAACCATCGGCTTGATGGTATATCCTGCACCCAGGATCAGCACCTTCTTCATCTTTTCCCCTCCCCTTTATCTTCTATTATATGTTGATGTTTGTTTTCTGCTTTGATGTATCGGCAAGGCCCGTGCTTGCTCGCATCCGGTTATCTGGATAACTCAGCTAGGGTCGCTTCTTGCCCCAGACATTTATGTCTGGGATTATCCGACGCTATGACGTATGAACATGCCCCTGTGAATCGCGAAGCGTTCACAGGGTTGAGTGTGTGAATACCCGAAGCTCTTGCCCGTGTTGTCTCTGACAACGCGGCATATCCGACTCCAGATTCAATGAGAAGCCCATCCGGGCTCGGAATGTAACTGTCTTGTATTACGCATGGAAGGGTCAAGCTCGGGGAATGGTGGCGGTATTCGCTCGGCTCGCTGGAATTAGGCATCTATTCCGACTAGCCGAGCATGCGTTACACCTGCTAATCAAAGTTTCCTTCTTCAATTCTAGTTTTTGCCTTCTTATAGGATTTATCATCAGTAACAGGTAACGCGGTACATAGTACGCGATATTTGTCACCAAGCCTACTCACCTCTGAATGCAATTGTGATCTATCTATTTCCTTCCACATTGCATCTTTCATAGATTTTGCTTCGTGGCGTAATGCAGTCAACACATTTGCTGCATTATTGTGTTCCTGTTCATCTCTAGTAATACCAAGTGTGCTGGATAAACCTGCAATACCTGCCATAAATGCGGCTATAATCGATAATTCGCCAACCTCCGCGAATGCACTTATTAAGCTCAACATAACAGCTAGTCCAGATGGTATTATTATTAAACATCTCGCTATAATCTGTGCCTTTCGTGCCATGACAAAATGCGTTTGACTCGTGTACAAGCAATCTCCATAAATACGATTGCACTCATCAAGTAAATGACGTACTTCGTTCTCTTCCATGCGTTAACTCCCCTCAATGTGGGAATGGTTCTCCAATCAACTTATGCCATGCACTAATTGCCTGATCTGAGTTCGTTATATTGCAAATTTCCCATGCTGTCTTACTTAAGGCTTTTAAACTACCAGATATTACAGTTCTATATAACATATTACCTTCTAATTCAAGCTGACCACTATAACTCCCTGGTATTGACACATCTCCTAAGACATATTCTGATGCTTTATCTAACCAAGCAGCTAGTATATGTTGATAATGCCATTTCTGTTTTCTACTCTCCCAGAAACTTATGAATCCCGGGACACTAATTGCGCACATAGCTTCTGTATGGAATGAAGATATGCATATATTGTTGTTTTCAACAAACTTCTTTATCATCTTTATCGATGGCACTAAAACTTGTTTAACCTGATCTTTTTGGTTCATGCCGCTAATAAAAGCTGCATCATACTTATAATCAGCAGCTATCCAAGTATTATTGCTGTCTGGTATTACATAGCAGTCTGGACCATTTTCTCTGTGATACTTACCACTTTTGTCTCGATAACATGGAACTAATTCGAACTTAAATCCATCTGCATATTCCAAAACAATAGTAGGTGCATCAACATATGGTCGTATTTTTTTATAAGACCCTTTTGGAGCTATAGAATTCTCGAGTGTCTCTACTGCTTCTGCCGGATACACTCCTCCAGGCACGTACCTAGAAAATTCGCCTAAACAAACACCAACATCAATATCTAGATTATTATTATCCTGTGTTGGTCTGATTTTCGTCTTTCGCTGAAATGAACCAATCTGAAACACATCTGCACCTGAAATAGAGCCTTCTATCGTCTCTTTAATTGCGATATATCGATCAGATAATTGAGTAGCTCTTGCTTGGTTTAGTTCTATGCGTTTCAAAAACTCAGCGA
This sequence comes from uncultured bacterium, assembly GCA_913009835.1. Classification (GTDB taxonomy): domain Bacteria; phylum Electryoneota; class Electryoneia; order Electryoneales; family Electryoneaceae; genus BMS3BBIN04. Next base: position 4,032 of record CAJVXH010000148.1, on the reverse strand, counting down.
ATGCTTCATTGACAGTCATCACACCTCCGGATATCAACGGGTTATTCTCGTATTTCTTCTTTGAGTGAGGGTCGACCTTGGCATCAAGCATAGATAGCGCGTTAATCTGCTTCGGACTAGCAATACTCGCTTCAGCACCAAGCAACCGAACATATACACAACAAGCTCACAATGCAAGTTGAAATGGTCACAATTTGCAGCAATTTCTCCAATCACCATCATCCTCCTGACAAGCACCCCAAATCCTCAAATCTCGAGACTCTACTTGACAAGCACACCTGATTTCCGTACTCTGTATTGAACTTCCGTTCACTCCTCATGAGCGGATTCAATCATACCAACCGACCTGCATCCCGCCATGTTTGCCAGCCCCATCACCAGAAACTTCATGCCAGCGCACCGCGTCCATCTGAGACTGCGCAGCGCCATGGCCGCTGCATGGCTGCTGCTCAAACGTCCGCTGACACACGTCCCAGCGAAAACTCTGAGCCAACTCTCTATCAAACATGTTGTTTCAACCAGTCCAGGGCATTCGGTGTAAACACCCATACAACCTCAAAATCTAAGACATACAGTATCGCTTCATCAGGACTACCGTGCGAGTAGGAAGCAGGCAATTCATCCGGAGGATCTTTTTTGGCAAGTAGATAGTCCGGGACATGTTTATTCTGCTTATATGCTTGCTTCAACAGTTTTGTGGCCTCTGGACTGTCGCCGTTTTTGCGGAACGCAAGCAAGGCACGACTCCACAACCAATTGGACGATGCGTCTTCGGAATACTCATCAATCAGCTCTTCTGCCGCTTCATCGTCCCTGGTTTCCAATAACCATGACAGCAGGATGTAGCGATTGCCCTGGTTGTCAATGGGGTTCAATTCCAGCAGTTCTTCGAGCTGTTCTATTGCGTCCTCGGGATATCCTGAGTCCCAAAGCTCGTGAGCGAGCTGTTGAGCCGCACGCATGAAGGGTCGCGTTTCGAAAACGCCCCAAAACTTCCCCTTGAACGCAACGAAATCGTCCCCGAGATCTTCACGGGCCGCACCCACTGCATTCGAGTACATCGCCAGCGCTTCAGAGTCACTGGAAGCCGTCTCATCAGCAATCAGCACCATGGCATCCGAACAGAGCGGATAGATTGCCAACGCTTTCGCCGCACGCTTGATTCGTGTCGCAGCAGTCTTGGCTTCCCACGCCTGGTACATATACTCTTGGGCAATGTCACGAGCGGAGGGAGGAGCATACGTTTCCGGCAACCCCTTGCCCAGTTGGAAGGAACGGATATCATCGTCGGTAAGACTATCCAGGAGAGCGCGATCCGTATCGCTAAGCTTTCCGCCAGAATCTTTCGCAACCGCTTTCAGCATTTCACGTATGGAATCAGGAGGTAATTCCCTGATAGCCGTCATGGAATCGGCATTCGGATACAACTCAAACACATTTTCTTCTGGCAGACCCGCCTGAGATGGGCTCAAAGATCCTGACTTCTTCTTGGTTCCTTTGGCGTTATTGCTGACGGCGCGTTTTTTCTTTTTCTTCTTTGCCACGATATCTCCCTTGAATCACGCACTTGTCGAGTATTTATCTCTTAAAGAGGAATATTCCCATGCTTCTTCTTCGGATTGGGATCAACCTTGGAATCGAGCATGGCGAGCGCGTTGATCAGCTTGGGACGGGTCTGGCTCGGCTCAATCACCTCGTCCACGTACCCACGTGCCGCCGCGATGTATGGATTCGCAAACTTGTCCCGGTAATCTCTGATATATTCGGCGATTTTTTCCTGCTGTTCACCGAGATCAGTGATCTTATTGATCTCCTTCCGGAACACGATCTCAACCGCACCTTCCGCGCCCATGACCGCGATCTCGGCCGATGGCCACGCGTAGTTCAGATCCCCCCCCACATGCTTACTGTTCATCACGTCGTACGCGCCGCCGTACGCTTTCCGGGTAATCACAGTGATCTTCGGCACACTCGCCTCGCTGTACGCATACAGCAACTTCGCGCCATTGGAGATGATACCGTTCCACTCCTGATCGGTGCCGGGCAGGAAGCCGGGCACATCCTCAAAGGTGATGATCGGAATGTTGAACGCATCGCAGAAACGGATGAACCTCGCCCCCTTACGGCTGGAATTGATGTCCAGGCACCCGGCAAGTACGTTCGGCTCGTTCGCGATCAGGCCGACCGATCGTCCGCCGAGACGCGCGAATCCGACAATGATATTTTCCGCCCAGTTCTCATGTACCTCGAACAGGTCGCCGTCATCGACGATCTTCCGCAGCACCTCTTTCATCTGATACGGTTTGTTCGGATTCTCCGGAATGATGGTGTCGAGGTCAGGATCCTGGCGATTCGGATCGTCATCGGTGGGGTGAAATGGCGGATCCTCGAGATTATTCTGTGGCATGTAGCTGACCAGCTTACGGACCGTCTGCAAGGTCTGCATCTCATCATCACAGGCAAAATGTGCGACGCCGGATCGGGACGCGTGCGTGTCTGCGCCGCCGAGATCCTCGCTGGTGACGTCCTCGTGAGTGACCGTCTTGACCACCTTCGGACCGGTGACGAACATGTAGCTGGTCTGACGCGTCATCGCCACAAAATCAGTAATCGCTGGAGAATAGACCGCCCCGCCAGCACAGGGACCGAGCACCGCGGAAATCTGAGGGATGACGCCGGACGCCATCGTGTTTCGCAAGAATATATCGGCATAAGCGCCCAAGCTGACCACGCCCTCCTGCACACGTGCTCCGCCGGAATCGTTCAGCCCGATCATCGGCGCGCCGACCTTCATCGCCATGTCCATGATCTTGCAGATCTTCCGACCGTGCGCTTCGGAAAGTGTTCCGCCGATCACGGTGAAGTCCTGGCTGAAGACAAACACCACGCGTCCGTCAATCCGGCCATAGCCGGTGATTACGCCGTCGCCCAGGAAATTTTCCATCTTGAAGCCGGACTCCGGCAGGCGCGCCTTGACCAACATATCCACTTCTTCGAAGGTGCCTGGGTCGAGCAGCAGGTCCAGCCGTTCACGCGCGGTCAGCTTGCCCTTATTGTGCTGGGTCGCTATCCGCTTTTCGCCGCCACCCAACATCGCTTCGTTCTTCAGCTCCCGTAACTGCTCAATCTTGCTCTTCGCCATGATCTCCCTCAATCTCCCTGATCACAATCTATGTAGCCCGGGTTCGTGAACCCGGGGTCATTTACATCTATGCGCTTAATGTAGCCCGGTTTCGCTGAAACCGGGGTGTGGATGGCTACGCGCGAAATCGATTGAATGAAACCCCGGTTTCAGCGAAACCGGGCTACATTAAGCCATCCCAGATGCTACTCCCCTCCACTGCCTGGCACAACGACATCATCCTTCACAAACCAATCGCACGTGTATATACCTCGATCAACATACGATTGAAACGATGAATACGGCCAATCATCAGATGAATTCACGTGTCCATGTTTTACCGGATTCCAATGGATGTAATCCACATGGAGGCGATAATCATCATCATTCTTGATCATGTGCTCCCAATATCGCTCCTGCCAGATTGATTTTCCCTTTGGTGATAGGATTTTATTCAATTCACGTTTTACCGCTCCAACAGTTTTCGAAAACGATATAGTTCCCTGTTTTACAACGACATGTTGATGATCGGGCATAAACACAAAAGCTTCCAGGTCACCATCGACGTTTTTCAATTTCGCGGTCCACGCTCTATATAAAGCGGCGTAATGATCACGAGTGGTAAAGTAGCGGCGGCGTTCACGAGTAACGATCGTCAGGAAATATAATTGGTCGGGATTGTCGGTAAAGGCACGTCGATATTTAACCATCCGATTATGTCCCCATCATACCCCGGTTTCAGCGAAACCGGGCTACCTATCTCTCCATCACACCCCGGTTTCAACGAAACCGGGCTACCTATCTCTCCATCACACCCCGGTTTCAACGAAACCGGGCTACCTATCTCTCCATCACACCCCGGTTTCAACGAAACCGGGCTACCTATCTCTCCATCACACCCCGGTTTCAAC
>CAJVXH010000147.1 GCA_913009835.1 uncultured bacterium | reverse complement strand
CACGGCGACCACCGAGATCTACACTCTTTCCCTACACGACGCTCTTCCGATCTCTTCCTTCTAATGACTCACCCTCTGGGGAGCTACCACAACCCACGAACAGGACGAGCGTCAATGCTAGCAACGATGTCTGAAATCTCATTGTTCTTCTTCCTCAGGAACTGTCGAACTGACAGCGAGCACCCAGAAGCGATCCTGTAACAATCTTAGACGAACCCAACCGAGGTATTGCAATCCCTCACCACCGGGCGCGTCCGTCAAATCTACAACCCTACTTCCCTGCGTGCTATCACCTTCGACCATTGACAAGGCGACAGCAGCCTGTTCAACGCTGAAACTGTTTTCATCGGTGAATATGTCGCCAAGGTATCCGCCCGCTGTGTTGAACAGCACTTCGCCCGTTTGCTCAAGGGCGAAGAACTCGTAATCGTCAACAAGGTGAATTCCGGCGAAATTCATGCTCGCCTGAAACAGAGCGTCGAGCTGAATCGCGCTGAACACAGCACCCAGAACAGATAGTTCATCTCTAGTGATAGAATATGTGAACAGAGCGGAATGAATTCCGTTCAGATCGAACGCCTCGCCAAATTGAAGACTGGATTCTGCCAGTGCATTTTCCACTTCCGGCCTGTCAATCCAGGAGGTACCAACAAGGGATTCCATTTCAGGAGGATATGCGCGTATGATCTGGCCACCAGTGTTGATGATACCAGCTCCCCATATAAAGTCATTCATCGAGACGATATGATCCTCCAGAACGCCATCAACGCCTGGTAATGCAAAATCCATTGACTCCAGAGCTGCCTCGGCGGAGAATAAACTTTGGCGCATAATGTTAATGTCGTTCAGCATTGAGCCCTCAATAACCATGGCCTGTGCAATCATCGCCACGGCAGGGTCTTCATATGGTTCAATGATGGTTATTCCTGCCTCTTCCTCACAACCGGTGAACAGAGCGAGCAGGAGAAACAACAACAGTAATGGGACTAGATGTAATCGGTGATCAGACAGTGGATTCATGTGCGCATCCAAGGTGGAAATGATCCGTTATAAAATATATCGATTCTATCTGAATCAGGACTGCTGGTTAACACTTCCTGATCAAAACAATATCACTTAAGGTAGTATCAGCTTGACCACGATGTAGGAGACATACCCCAGAAGGAGAACTCCACCTGTCCAGCGAGGGACTCGGGAGCTCATCAGCAATGTGATCCCGGGCAGCAGGGTAAACAAGCTGACAACGATCAAGTCCAGGCTGATATCGATCTGAACATCTATGGGACGTATCACCGACCCACAGCCCAACACCAACAGAACGTTGAAGGTGTTGGAGCCGATCACATTGCCCAATGCGATCTCGCCATGACCTCTAGCGGCTGCAACCACTGATGCCGCAACCTCCGGCATGCTCGTTCCTGCGGCAACGATCACCACCGCGATCACCCATTGCGGCATACCCCAGGCTTCGGCAATCTGCACCGCTCCATTAACCATCAACTGGCCGCCGAAGAACAGGGCCATCAATCCACCGACCATAGCGGCAATGGCCATGACTAGTTTCGATGAGGATTGTGTGTCAACGGTATGTCCGTGGGCATCCTCTCGGGCATGGTAAATTGTGCGAAACACCACAAATAACATTCCGATGAGCAGTATCACCCCTTCCCAGCGGGCGATAGTTTGATCCAGCGAAAAAACTACCAGCATCACCAGTACACCAACGACGACTGGCAATTCTCGCAATACTTGCTTTCTGGACATTGCGATGGTTGTGATAATTGCGGCGAGACCGAGAATGAGACCGAGGTTGGCTATGTTTGAGCCGACGACATTTCCCAGCGCGAGCCCAGGTTCATTCCTAATTGCTGCGGTGACAGTTACTGCCAGCTCGGGAGCGGAGGTGCCGAAGGCGACCACTGTCGCCCCAACCACAAAAGGTTGCACGTGGAAACGTCTGGCCAGCGAGCTTCCCCCGCGTACCACGCCCTCACCACCGAGTATCAGCAGCACCAGTCCAGCCAACAGCAATCCTGACGCGTACAGCATCAAAGCTCCTTATCACCTGCGATTCGCCACCAAACCTACACTACCAATAATGTAAAACCAACAGTCGGTCCCCTGGAAACTGGTGGAAACAGAAAACCGCCCGGATAGGGCGGCCATTTTCTTAAGGAAGAAATCACATGTTAATCCAGTTGCTCGATTTTCTTCAAGACTGATTCCAACTTGGCGTTGATCGATCCAGCGATCTCGCCGATCTCGGGGTTGTCTATCACCTTTGCCATCATTCGAGCGTCCAATGTAGCTACGACACGGTGTTCACCATCATCCCAGACGACCACGTTGCAGGGCAGCAATACGCCGATCAAGTTCTCGAGTTCCAGCGTCTTATGCGCAAAGGGAGGGTTGCAGGCACCTAGAATCCGATACGGCTTGTAATCAATATCCAGTTTCTTCTTCAGTGTTGCCGTGACATCGATCTCGGTCAGTATGCCGAATCCCTCTTCCTGCAATAATCCAGTGACCTTTTCAATTGCCGCATCAAATGATAGCGAGGTTGTCACCTTGTGGGCGTATCCATCAATGTGTTCCATATTGATCTCCAGGTTGTATGTTCGATCTAAAGGGGAATGTTTAAACTCGCTCTGTTTGGATGCAGTTGCTATTCGGATGTTGCAAAAAAAGCTCTCCAAGAGGAGAGCTCATATCCTTCAACCGACATCCAGATCGTCAACTACCCGATTTTGGATTCCTTGTAAATCACATGCTTGCGGATGGTCGGATCGTATTTTTTGATCTCTAACTTCCCGGTCGTGTTACGACGGTTCTTGAAGGTCGTATAGAAGTGACCAGTTCCGGCGCTGGAGACTAGCCGGATTTTTTCACGTGCACCCTTGGCGGCCATGCTTAACTCCTTAGTAATAAAACCCGGCACTCGTCCGGGTTGATAACTTTGAACAAGAGAAGAGAAGATAACTAATCTATCACCCACCTTCGCAAGTCTGCTCGGACTCCGCGAGGACTGTAGGTGATGGGCTGCTGGGAATATGCCCCTGTTACCGCCGAAGGTGATAACAGGGTTGGCCAACAGTTCGATGTACGCAACAAATCCCTGCGAACCGCAGACAGACGCGGGTCACAGGGGCATGTTACAGACATTCATCCTCGGGTATACCGCGCTTGCGAGCACTCCCCAGGCCTGTTTTCTCCAGTCTCCAGACTCACTCAGGCTTTCTCCACCGTCCCGATGCGGAACGGTGTCATGTCCGTCCCGAGTGAATGCATGATGAGTTCCTTGGCACGCCAGGCAGGTAACGCGATCACCCACCCCGCTCCGAGGTTGAATGAACGACGCATGTCCTCAACCGGAACCTCACCTATCTCGTGGATATGCTGGAACAACTTCGGCCACTCCCACTTGTCCCACTCGATATTTGCCCGCAGTCCATCCGGAATAATCCGCTTGGTGTTGCCCTCGATCCCGCCTCCGGTGATATGGGCCATACCGTGAACGTGCAGATCCCTGTTCAACCACTTGGACACGATAGGGTAATAGCACCTGTGCGGGGCGAGCAACGCATCCGCCAGATCCACATCCATACCGGGCAATTTGTCGGTCGGCTTATAATCTGTCTGATCGATCAATACTTTGCGAGCCAGGGTGAAGCCGTTTGTGTGCAATCCGGTCGATGGCAGAGCGACGAGCATGTCACCCTCCCTGATTTTCGATCCATCAACCATTTTGTCTGCATCAACCACCCCGACTATCGTGCCAGCGAGGTCATAGCTGCCCTCATGATAGACGGATGGCATCTCCGCAGTCTCGCCACCAATGAGTGCAACTCCGACATCTTTGCAGGCAGCTGCCAAGCCAGTCAGTACCTTCTCAGCGATATCAACATCCAGCTTGGAGGTGGCGAAATAATCCAGGAAAAACAGTGGACGTGCTCCGCCGGTAAAGATGTCATTAACACAGTGGTTAACCAGGTCACGTCCGATGTTCTGATGACGATTGGCCCAGTTCGCGACGATGGTCTTTGTTCCGACACCATCGGTACTGGAAATCAGAACCGGGTCGCTCATGCCTTCGGTATTCAAACGAAAGGCACCGCCAAACAGTCCGAGTTCACTAGCGACCTCAGGTCCGTATGTTGTCTTGACAACCGGTTTGATCCTTCGGATCAACTCTTCGCCAGCATCGATATCAACACCGGCATCTTTATAGGTGATCGGTTTCTTTGCCATGTTCATACCTGTTTATTTTGCATGTGCTACAGGATTATCCCCTTCAATCCTGATATAGTGGTAGGTCCATCCAGTCAGCCCCTCAATTGACTCTTCGGGCAGTTGGCGAGTATAGCTGAAGGTTGAGTCGCTGGTCTTGAAGAAAAACTCGCCGGTGTTCAATTGAATGTCGGAGCTCAGGTTCAATGTGGAATCCTGAGTCGCCCATGTGTACAGTTGCTGGTGGTAGGCGGCGTTGATCCGTTGGGTGAATATGGCTGTCCCGTTTTCTGAGAACAGGAACCATGTCGAGTCGGAGGGAATCTCCACTCGATCTTCATTCTCCGCATAGTGGAAGACCGTTGTCTCTTGCAGCCAACGTCCCAGCAGTGGGTTTTCTCCGTCCAGAGTAGCTACTTGCTTCGGCACTTTCTGCTGTGAACAGGCACAGAGGCCAAGTGTAACCGTGCAGACAACGAGTAAGCTCAGGGGTCGAATACAGTGTATCATGTAGTTCTCATCATTAACTGGTCTCGAGCTCATTATAAGGTATCAATGTGCCGCCGTCACAGCAGGCAGTCACTTGAGCTCCCTATCTTCAGGGCATTCACTATCGACGAGACAAACACTTGCAACACGCATTCTCCATTGACCTCGAAGACTGGTTTCATGTCTATAACCTGACCAGTGTAATCCCGCAACACAGTTGGGAGCATCGGGAGAGCCGTGTCGAGAAGAATGTGGGCAAACTATTAGACATTCTCGAAACTCACTCCACCAAAGCCACCTTCTTCATACTCGGTTGGATCGCTAGAAAGCATCCCGCATTGATCAGGGAAGTTGCCGAACGAGGGCATGAAATCGCCAGTCATGGAATGATGCATGAGTTGGTATATGAGATGACTCCAGACGAATTTCGCGCAGAAATGATCGAAGCGAAGGAATTGATTGAGGATGTCTCTGGCGTTCAAGTCAACGGATTCCGGGCATCCAACTTCTCGATAACCCGTGGATCACTCTGGGCACTGGAGATTCTGGCGGAGGTTGGATTCAAATATGACACGAGTATTTTTCCATTTGAACGTCGCCGTTACGGCATCTCCGGCACCCCACGCCGCCCGCACCGTCGTCGTTTGTCAAATGGGATGAGCATCGTTGAGATTCCGCCCTCGGTCGTCTCTGTCGCGGGACTGATTTTGCCAGTTGCCGGAGGAGGTTATTTTCGGCTGCTTCCATATGGGATTACCCGTTGGGCTATTCAGCGGATAGAAGGTGAGGCTCGTCCATTCTGTTTCTACATTCACCCCTGGGAACTCGATCCTGAGCAGCCGCGCATGCGTGGAATCGATCCGGTATCGAAGTTTCTCCATTATCAGAACTTGCGACGTACAGAGCCGCGTCTGCTGAAGATACTCTCGGATTTTGAATTCGGCACTTATCACGAGGTCGCAGAACTGCTTTAGACACGGTTGATGAATAATGCGGGATAAATAAAAGGCCCGTGTTTGCTTGCAAACGCGGATCATCCTGAGGTGTGAGCTATGCTGTGTGGCCCGACTTGTTACATCAAGTCGGGTTTCTCCTACTCCTCAATTGACCTTGTGATCACCCCAGACATAAATGTCTGGGGCATGAAAGAATGTCATCCTGACACCGAAGGTGGAAGGATCTCGTTGTTATCCCTCCTCCTCCCCCCCCCCCCGACCTAAGAGTAAAAGAACTCCAAAAGATACTTCACAATCACTATCATCATAGCTGCCAGAATCACAAACTTGATGATTCGTGCCGGGACGAGACGTTGTAAACGTGAACCTAGATATATTCCCGCCACGCCACCAGCCCCCATCAACAATCCCAACTTCCAGTCCGGGTGTAACGTCAATCCAGTAGATAGACCCATCCATTCAAACAAACTGTAGGCCAGCACACCACCCACTGATGAGATGAACGTGGAGAAGAACGCCGGCCCCGCAACCGCATACACCGGAACTCGGAACACCGTCACCAGGAATGGAGCGATGATCGCTCCACCACCAATGCCATACGTCGTCCCGACAACCCCCACCACCGCGCTTAACAGAAAAAGATATGGAGTTGAGAGTGAGTAGCTTTCTCCGAAGAAATCGAACTTCACATGCTTCAGACCCACCCGGCTGTTTGTCACTTCGAACGGTTGATTGTTATTGGGATTTGGAGGCTGAGATCTCTGTAATGCACTCATCAACAGACGAATTGCGATGTACAACAACACCATCGCCACGAACATCTTGAATCCACGCGGATCAGGTACGAGGTGAATGCGTGCCAGAGCACCGAGGAACACACCCGCAATCGTGCCCAAAGACAACACTAACGCCAGCGGCCAAACCATTCTTCTCTCGCGAATTATCGCGATAACGCCAGCTGGAGTAGCTACGATGTTAAACAGCAGGTTGGTTGATGAGACCGCCGGACCAGTGAAACCGAGCACGCTGACCTGAAATGGCAGCAGGAGAAAAGCTCCCGACAATCCTCCCAGGGAGGTGAGGCTGGATATCCCGAATGCCACGAGCATGGGGAACCACCACCAAGTCTCCACCCCACTCAGCTCAAACGTTGTCAATTTGCCTCCAGTTATACTGGTTCTTGAAGAGAATGCCTCATAATAAATCCGGCTTGTCCACACGAATCACTCAAGCCTGTGAGCCGTGAGCCGTGAGCCGTGAGCCGTGAGCTATGAGCTATGAGCAAGAGAAAAGACAGGGTCAGTATGTTGACCGGAGGCTGCATTTGTATTTGTTTTCCGAGCCCCGAGCCCCAACGGTGAACTGACTTCGCGAACATGAGGCAATAGTTTCGAGCATCACTATAAGTGTGAAAGTATAAATAGCGCATGCCCCTGTGAATCACCGAAGTTAGGTCTGTGTCATGCCCACGACATTTATGTCGTGGATTATCCGACGATGAATATGCCCCTGTTACCGCCGCAGGCGATAACAGGGTTGATCCGCAAGTTACAAGGTGCCTGTCTGATTTCTCAGAACTCAGGATTGTCGTTTGATAATCCCTGCGAACCGCCAAAAAAGGCGGCGGGTCACAGGGGCATGTCATTTGGCATAATCATCCGCGTTTGCGAGCAAACACGGGCCTGTATATTCTGTAACCTATTGCCTTCCTTTTCCATACTCGCATAGTTCAAGAATCGGGCACACTTCGCAGCTCGGCTTTTTCTGGCAAACATAGCCGCACAATTTGTCTACCAGTCCGTGCAGTTGGTGGAGTAGCATATAGTCACGCGGCAGTTCTGCGTGGACTTCCTGTTGCAATTGATCATAGCTGAGTTTCAGGTCGCTGCCTGTTAATCGTTGACGAAGGCGAATGGCATAGGCATCCACCACGAACCATGGTCGTCCAAAGCAATAGACGAGTATGTCGTCAGCCGTCTCCGGGCCGATGCCCCAGATATTCAGCAGCTGGGCGCGGAGGTCATCGTCGGAGATGTCATCAACTCCTCCGGTATCGGCGCTGTTTGCGATCCACCAAGCTGCGAGCTCTCGAAGTTTGCGGGTTTTCGCACGATAATAGCCGACGCTCCGAATAGTCTGCTCGACTGTTTCGACGGGTGCCGCCAACAGTGATTCTGCGTCGTTGTATCCCGCCTCGCATAAACTCAGAATCGTCTTACTGGCACTATTCCAAGTGGTGTTCTGCACCAGAATGGCGCCACTCGCACACTCCCAGGCATTTGCGCCCGGCCACCAGTACGGATCGCCCCAGGCGTCCCACATGTTGATGAAAAAACGTCCCCAGAATCCATCTCCGGGTGTTGCCCAGGAGGTCGGATCTTGAGGACGTCCGTATTTATCTGGCGGAATCCAGCGTTCACGCCGCAGGTCAGGTTGCATAGACTCACGTTTCAAGCGAGCGGCTTCCCGTAGTGTCTCAACTCTTCCCGCCTTACGATTTGGCAGAGCTGGAATCGCCACTCTTCTTAGGTCGCTTAATCAGCAGATACACGCCAATTATCAACAGTATGACCGGCCACCACTCAAAATGTATATTCCAGTCGAAGTAATGGCTTGAGCTAAGTACGAACATCGTGCTGACCGCAAGCAGGATCACTGCTGTAAACAGATTTCCAGATTCCTTCCGACGGGTGAGCCATTCTGCCAAGAACGAGATTCCCACGACTCCTGGTATTACAGCGTAGAACTCAACTTCTCGAAATATCCTCCAGTGTTGCTCATTGCCATAGAAGGTTATTCCGAGCAGTAATAGCAATACCCCAGGAAATACGGTTACAGCCTTGCGCTCGATCACGTTCCGCAGCAGAAATGCCAGACCGAGTCCCATCAGTATGAAGGTCCAGTTGAAATCCACCGATGTCACCTGACCGACCAGGAATGCCGCTCCTATCAGTATCAGTAATACGCCGGCGAACGAGTTGCGTGGTGCAGCCATTAGTTACCCCTCCTCTTCCGAAACGGCGAAATATAGCACGATGTAAGCAATCACTCCCAGCCCCAGGCTGGCGAGCGAAAGGAACACCCAACCGAGACGGATGATGGTTGAGTCTATGTTCATATGAACTGCCAGGCCGCCACAAACGCCAGCTACTACACGATCATTCCTGCTGCGTCGTAACGACCAACGGTCAAAAGGGCGTTTAGCTTTCTCACCATCGTCGTCCTTCTCTTTGCTTTCACCTTCTGCTCCATCTTCTGCGGTTTCGGACGCGTTTTCATCGACCTCAATGTCAGAAGTTTCCGGCTCAGCGATCTCAGCAGTCAGTGCCTTTTCGGTGACCTTGGTTTGAATAACAGGCTCAAGGCCTTCGCTGTCCACTGTTGAAGTGCTTGCGACAGCTTTGTCATCCTGCTTCTGGGAGGCTTCCTGCACTTTGGGCCTGAGGATCAGCGAGATCGGAAGAGCGTCGTGTAGGGAAAGAGTGTAGATCTCGGTGGTCGCCGTATCATTAAAAAAAAAAAACACATTTTTTTTTTTCATTTTTTTAACCTCGTTGGGTCAAGTTCGCTCTATTGTATGTTACGCTACACTTCATTTTATCATTTTTCTTTACTCTTTCTCTCCCTCTCCTCATGTCTCCTTCCTTTCTC
>CAJVXH010000146.1 GCA_913009835.1 uncultured bacterium | reverse complement strand
ACGAGATATATCAGTGTGACTGGAGTTCAGACGTGTGCTCTTCCGATCTAGTCGCCTCAGCAACACGTAAAATCGCCTGTGCCTCACCTTCCGCCATGTTGATCTGACGTTGTTTCTCACCCTCAGATTCCTTGATCAAAGATTGTTTGTCGCCTTCAGCGTTGTTGATCGCCGCGTCACGGTTACCCTCGGACTCCAGAATAGTCGCACGCTTCTCACGCTCGGCCCGCATCTGCTTTTCCATCGCCGCGAGGATGGTTTCCGGGGGACGGATGTTCTTCAATTCGTAGCGTAAAACCTTCACGCCCCAAGGTGCAGTCGCCTTATCGAGTTCAAGGACAACCGATGTGTTAATCGTGGTGCGCTCTTCAAACGTGCGGTCCAATTCAATTTTACCGACCTCAGAACGCAATGTAGTCTGCGCCAACTGAGTGATCGCGAAACCGAAGTTGTTCACCCCATATGATGCTTTCTTGGCATCCATCACCTTGAGGTAGAGCACGCCGTCGATCTCGACCTGAACGTTATCACTGGTAATGCAGATTTGCGCCTCGATGTCCATCGCCTGTTCCTTCAGGCTGTGCTTGTAACGGACAACATCGAGAAATGGCAGTAGGATGTGGAATCCAGCCTGCAAGGTGTCATGATACTTACCCAACCGTTCAACCACGTAGGCCTTTTGCTGCGGAATCACCACCGCTGACTTGGCAATGATGATCAGAACCAGGACCACCAGGATCCCGGTAACAATTAATCCACCAGACATGGAATATCTCCCCTCAATACGGAAATGAAACGAATTCCTTTTGATCCCCGGACACGGTAATCAATCAAATATTTTGCTTTTCAATGTCCAGACTCAAACCTGTGACCTGCTTTACGATGCACTCATCACCAACTTCGATCTGCTCACTACCGATGTTCTTAACCTTCCAGGGCACACCGCGATACTCAACCTGGCTCGATGCACTTGGGGCTATAACTGAGCTCGCTGTGACGTATTCACCCACGACCGCGTCAATTTCCTCTTTCGGATTGCTACCCTCTAGCTTCTTGATTATCGGTTTTCGGAATATGAACAGGAATACTATCGAGCTTACGAGGAAGATGAAAAGCTCAGCGACCAATGGGAGCTCCAAACCGAACAGGCCGAGCAACATGGTCAGCATCGCACCAACGCCGAAGAAAAAGATGTAGAAACCGCCCGGTGTGAGCAGCTCACCAATCAGCAGAACCAACCCGACAACACCCCAGATCCACCAGACCATCGTTTCCCCCCGCGCTTGCGTGGCATTTGTACTTGAAATATCATAATAGCGAATTCTGAGTGTCGGTGGCGAAAATTGGTTGGAAACGTTGGTTCGGAGAGACACACGCTAAATCGTCAGATCCTTCTCCTGACTATAATTATCCAAGCTGCTCATCGGAGCAAGAGGAGGAGTAGGTCACTAGAATTCTCTCATTCCTGCGTCATCAACATCAGAGTGATGGAGCGCATGAACACTACCCTTGTCTGGCATCGTTGCGTATCTTCCTAATGCTTCTCAAGGACGGCTATGGGCTTTGGGCTATAGGAAAAGAAACAGATAGACCATGGGTTTTATTGGTTCCTACAGCCTATAGCCTACAGCCCAGGTCCTGTCCCTTTCTATTCGGGAGTAAGCGTGGAGCTGTTCCGCATCGGATTTCTCAGTGTTGGCCTGGTCGACATCGTCGATATCGCGCTCGTGGCGTACATCTTCTACAAATTGTACGCTGTAATGCGAGGCACCCGCGGTTCGCAGATGGTCATCGGCCTGCTCATGATCTTCATTGCGAGTATCCTGGTTGGGGCGCTGGGATTGAAGGCGACCACCTGGTTAGCTGAATCAGTCGCGCAGGTGTGGGTGATCGCTTTCGTGATCCTCTTCCAACCGGAACTCCGTCGCTTGATGGTTCAAATCGGCCAGACACGATTTGTCCAACGACTGTTACGTGTCAAGGGTACACGGACAATTGAAGCAATCGTCGTGGCGGCTGTAGCGCTATCAGAGAAACGATACGGCGGCCTGTTTGTCATTCAACGTGATATCGGCCTGCGGGGTATCATCGAGACTGGTGTGAAGATGCAGTCCGAGGTTAGCAGCGAACTGCTGGTGTCGCTGTTCTTCCCACGGACACCACTACATGATGGTGCGGTTGTGATAAGTGGTAACCTCATTGAGGCTGCGGCCTGCATACTCCCACTAACGGAAAATCCGAACATCGACGCCTCAATCGGAACACGTCACCGGGCAGCTCTGGGCGTTTCGGAGGAATCGGATGCTGCGACGGTAGTCGTTAGCGAAGAAACAGGTCAGATTTCAATCGCTTACCGTGGCGAATTCCTCGAACGCGGGATCAGCGGAGATGAATTGCGCAGCCACCTGCAACGTATCCTCGAACGAGTTAGCGAAGAACCGTCCATCTAGGGGATGATTTCTACGGTGCCCCTGCGGGCTCTGCCAGCAGGGATAATCGCATGGTAAAGGACACGTTCTGGTGCCCCTGCGGGCTCCGCCAGCAGGGATAATCGCATGGTAAAGGACACGTTCTGGTGCCCCTGCGGGCTCCGCCAGCAGGGATAATCGCGTGGTAAAGGACACGTTCTGGTGCCCCTGCGGGCTCCGCCAGCAGGGATAATCGCGTGGTAAAGGACACGTTCTGGTGCCCCTGCGGGCTCTGCCAGCAGGGATAATCGCGTGGTAAAGGACACGTTCTGGTGCCCCTGCGGGCTCCGCCAGCAGGGATAAACTTCGCGTGTGAGCTTGGAAACCATATGCCTCGATTTCGGATTGATGATTCTAGTGCAGCTCATTACCTGACGTTTTCATGCCAGCAACGCCGTCCCCTGTTCAATGATTCAAATCTGTGTGACCGATTTTTGATTCATCTGGACAAAGTTCGCAGTGACATGAAGTTCGAGTTGATGGCTTATGTGATTATGCCATCGCATATTCACCTGCTCATCTATCCTGATACGCTACTGATTCGAAACATTCTATACCGAATAAAACAACCATTTAGCTATCAGGCAGGACAGTACCTGGCGGAGATTTCTTCCGGATTACACCGCAAACTTCATGTTAAACGCGGGACCAAATGGTCGTTCCGATTCTGGCTATGGGGCGGAGGTTATGACAGGTTGTTGTATACTAATGAAGAGATTCAAGAGAAGATCAAGTATATCCATAGAAATCCAATTCGGTCGGGTCTGGTCGATTTACCTGATGAGTACCCTTGGTCGAGTTTTCATGCGTATGCCGACCCAGTAGGAAAACCAATCCCAATTGATCGACCCGATTGGATATAGTGAGCTGACAGCATTTTAGGCATTGATAATCCCTGCTGGCGGAGCCCGCAGGGGCACCGTGTGGACGAGACAAGATGGATGATCCCTGCTGGCAGAGCCCGCAGGGGTACCGTGTGGACGAGACAAGATGGATGATCCCTGCTGGCAGAGCCCGCAGGGGCACCGTGTGGACGAGACAAGATGGATGATCCCTGCTGGCAGAGCCCGCAGGGGCACCGTGTGGACGAGACAAGGTTGAAGATCCCTGCTGGCAGAGCAGGGGCACCGTGTGGACGAGACAAGGTTGAAGATCCCTGCTGGCAGAGCCCGCAGGGGCACCATGTGGACGAGACAAGGTTGAAGATCCCTGCTGGCAGAGCCCGCAGGGGCACCATGTGGACGAGACAAGGTTGAAGATCCCTGCTGGCAGAGCCCGCAGGGGCACCGTGTGGACGAGACAAGGTTGATGATCCCTGCTGGCAGAGCCCGCAGGGGCACCATGTGGACGAGACAAGGTTGAAGATCCCTGCTGGCGGAGCCCGCAGGGGCACCATGTGCACGAGACAAGATGGATGATCCCTGCTGGCGGAGCCCGCAGGGGCACCAAGTACGGATCATGTTATTTCGTTGAAATCAGGATAAAGAATGGCAAAACGGGCGAAGAAATCCCTGAAAAACGTAACTGAGAAGCATCATCCTCAAAAATCTGAATCCACCATGACGATGGCTGGAGTTCTGGGTGAAGGCGAAAAGGCTTTCCTGTTCAGAAAAAAATCCTTGGTGGGTGATGGCATAGCCATTGTCGCGATCTACGTTGTCACCCTGATTCTGTTCTGGCAGTTTATGGGAGATAACACCCGCTTTAGCCTATCTGGCGATTCGGTCTCCGCGCGCGCGTGGAACGATGTCGGCGCTGAGATCGATCAGCAGGTTGATGGTCCGCCTGCCTGGAATCCCTACGTTTTCATGGGCTATCCGACATACGGGTCGCTCGCCTTCCATCCGAAATCATGGCTCAATCCCGCTAACTGGCTGGATGTACCCGGAAAATTCCTGTTCGGCCCGAACGAGATGAACCTGGCGATCTTCTATTTCTTCCTGAGCGGTCTGTTGATGTACCTGTTCGCACGGGGAGTAGGATTGGCCTGGTGGGCGGCGCTGTTTGCAGCGATAGTATTCCAGCTAAATCCCTACAATATCTCACTTGCAGAAGCGGCGCACCTGTCCAAGCACTGGACTATCACGATGATGCCGCTGACACTGTTGCTTACCCATCGGGTGCTGGTAAAGCGTCGTCTGCTGGAGCTGAGTCTGCTGGCGTTGGCGACAGCAGCAATGCTGCTTTCCATGCACGCTCAGATCGCTTATTACGCCCTGATGGTCGGCGGTCTGTACGCCCTGGTGTGGTTCATTCGAGAGATGTTGAAGGATCGTCGGACAGCGTTGCGGGGAGTGGGCGGATATGCCGGGGGCACCGCACTCGGTCTGGCAATATCGGCATTTGTATACTGGCCGGTATATGTCTTCTCACAGTATTCCATACGTGGAGTCGGACCCTTACGCGCTGAAGGAGATGCTGCTGGTCTTGACTGGAGTTATGCTACTGCGTGGTCATTGCATCCATTGGAGTCTCTACAATTCCTGGTGCCGGGCTGGTTCGGGCTGGGTGGCAGCTCGTCGCCTGACCGTCTCCTGACAGTAGACACCGCAATCAATTACAACCTCTACTGGGGATGGATGCCGTTCACCCAGTCTTCGCTGTACATGGGCATCATACCACTGTTGCTGACTGTTCTGGCCGGAATCTGGCTGTGGAAGAAAAACGGTGTGGTGCGCTGGATGGGCCTGGCTGCGGTGCTGGCATGGGTGGTGAGTTTCGGGAAGTTTCTCCCGGTGCTTTACTGGCCCCTGTATCAGCTCCTGCCCTTTTTTAACAAGTTCCGTGTGCCCTCGATGGCGTTGGTGATTACAGCGTTGGCGGTCTCATTGCTGGCCGCATTCGGATTAGCGGAACTGGTCAAGAGATTGATCGCATCGCGTGAAGATGAGAAGCTACGCAAGAATTTGGTCCGACTGTTTACCATCGTTTTGGTCGTGTCGATAGCGGCGTTTGCGTTGGCCGCCTTCTATCCGGGACCGATGGACACTTTCCTCAAGGCCGGTGAGGACGCCCGCTACGATGCCCAAACTCTGCAAATGCTGCTCGAGATGCGTTGGCAGATATTCGCCGCAACTCTCCTGGCCACGGCGTTCACATTGGCAGTATTCGCCCTGACTGTCCGGCTGTCGGTGCGACGGAAGCTGGCGGTTCTGTTGCCAATGGTGATCATAGTCGCGATAATCTTCACCGCATATGATCTGATCACAATCGACAAACGGTTCCTCCATCCGGTGTCTGACCGGGCTCTGGACAATGTCCTGGCTGAGAGTTCTACTGCCCAATTCCTCAAGCAACAATACGACAACTCAAAAGAACCTTTCCGCATATTTCCGATAGGCAACGATTTCCAGAACAACTACTGGATGTATCACCGTATCGAGAGTATTGGCGGCTACAGTGCGAATAAACTCCGCATCTACCAAGACATGCTGGACTACGCCTTGTACAGCAACCAGGGCATGCCAAACCTGAACGTTGCTGGAATGATGAACGCAGCCTATCTAGTCTCACAACAACAGTTACCCGATCCGTTCCACCTCGTTCATAGTGATGAAAACGCGCACAGCTACGTGTATGAGAATCCACTGGTCATGCCACGGGCCTGGTTCGTCGATAGCGTTGTTGTTGCTGAAGATGCTGATGAAATGATGGAAATCATCACCGAAATGCAGTTTAACCCGGTGAAATTTGCGGTCACTCTGGAAAATGTGGATGTGGTTCCGGTAGGTGGTGACAGCACTCGCTATGCAACCGTGCCAAATGATTTGTTCACCCCGCATTCATTCACCGTGAAAACGAGCAACTCCGAGCCAGGCTTCATGGTGCTCAGCGAGATGTGGTATCCACAGGGTTGGTACGCCGAACTTGATGGTGACCCGGTCGAATTCATACGTAGCGATTATTGTCTGCGGGGGCTGTCAGTCCCGGCAGGGGAACACACCATAACCGTGCGATATGATGCGCCTGAGATAAAAGCCGGAACCACGGTGAGCGTTTTTGCCCTGCTAATTACTTTAGGCTTGCTATTGTTTTCGGGAGTCAGAGTATTCTTGAAACGACGCGATTCGGCCGGAGTAAAAGTTGGCTGAACGCAAGTCAGATGCTCATTCACCATCCCCTGATATCAATGAAACGGGTGAGGACACCTGGCTGGTACGCTTGTTGAGACGTTTCGGCGCTGGTGTAACCGGACGAGCTTTGGCTGGCGGTGCCACCGGATCATTTCTGCTGAAAGGCTTCTCTCACCTCGCTGCATTTCTGTTTTCCATCCTGTTATCTAGAACCCTCGGCGCGGCCGGATACGGCGCATTTGCCTATTCCATGAGCTGGGTCTACCTGCTGATGATTGTGGCAATGCTCGGCTTTGATCGCTTGATAGTGCGTGAAATCCCCGTTCTCGAACAAAACGGGAACTGGTCAAAGTTGAAGGGGCTATTACGTTTCTCACATCGGACGTTGATCTTTCTGTCATGTACCATCGCACTGTCAGCGGTGGGAATAGCAGCATTATTGCAGAAATTGCCCGATCAAGGTGAACAGGGATTAACAGGCACCTTCTATTTCGCGATGCTGCTGTTGCCCGTTTACTCGATGCTGCGCCTGAGACAAAACATCCTGCTCGCCAGGCAGAAGTTTGTAACCGCTCAAATAGGCGAGCTGTTGATTCTGCCCTGGGGAAGCCTGCTGTTAATGGGGACAATTGCGATTATCAGTCCGCAGACCCTAACCCCGGAAATTGCAATACTCGGGAATCTTGTAGCAGCTGGCAGCGGGCTGATTGTGCTGATCATTCAGACTCGAAAGAGCGTACCGCCTCAACTCAAATCTGCCACACCGGTTTATTCGTCACGAGCATGGCTGGTGGCAGCATTTCCGATGCTGATCGTCTCCGGAATGCAAGTCGTTAACCAACGGGTCGGGATACTGATGGTTGGTGACATGCTGGGAGCAGAGGAAGCCGGGATCTACGCGGTTGCCAACGGCGGGGTGATGTTTGTCGCGCTGATATTCTTCGCGGTAAACCAACCTCTGGCACCAGTTATAGCACGCCTGTTCGCAGAACGTAAAATGGATCGGTTGCAGAATGTATTGGTCCGCGCGGCGCGTATCAGTTTGATGGCCGCAGTCCCGGTCGGGCTGCTGATCATTGTGTTCGCGACACCTTTCTTACGCCTTTATGGTGAAGAATTCCCGGTTGGACGAGTCCCCATGATTATCATGACCATCGGATATGTAATCACCATGGGGTTCGGATCGGTATCAGCAGCGTTGACCATGACCGGCTTTGAACGAATGGCGGCGGTGGGGATAGGGGTGAGCGTAGTGCTCAACATCGGACTGAACCTGTTGCTGATCCCACGCTTCGGGATGACAGGTGCGGCATGGGCACTGGCCACCGGGCAAGTTTCTTCTGCTGTATTGATGACAATCTTCACCTTCCGATTCCTGAAGATCAACAATACAGCTACAGGGAGGACGTTGTGAAAATCCTCCATGTAGTCCATCAATTCCTGCCCTATCACCATCACGGTGCCGAGATTTCGACATACGAACTCGGGGTGATGCAACAGGCAGCCGGGCATGAAGTTGTCGTTGTCGCCGGTGAGAGTAGCCCACATGAACAAGAGTTGTTCCACGAGCAGTACAGCTACCGTGAGCTGAAGGTTCACCGTATATATTTCAACCCTCAGACTCCAAACGGTTGGCTTTCACATGACGGTTTCGCGCAGCTGTGGAGAGGTTTGGTCGAGTCGGAACAGCCCGACTTGGTTCATGTTCAGCACCTGATGAATCTCTCACTGTCGCTGGTGGATGTCACGCATGAAATGGGTATACCACTTGTGCTGACACTGCGAGATTTCTCGTTGCTCTGCCCACGAATCAACCTGGTCAAGGGTGACGGTAATGTCTGCATAGATCCCGATCTGGAGTCCGACTGCCTGCCATGTCTGAAACAGAAACGACCGATGGAATCCGGCGATCTGCTGCCCGCAGCTGTTGACTTGTTGCGCGAGAACATACTCAGCCCTCGTTCATGGGATATTCTCAGACGATTGATTTCAGCACGTTTACGTTCACGTAAAGTGTTCCCACCGCTTTCCTTGTCTTCCGGTGATGACATCCTGCGTCGTAATGAAGAAGTTATCAGGAGACTACAGAAATTCGACCGCATAACTGCCATCAGCGAAGACACAGCAAGTCGCTTCGAGCGATTGGCGGACAACCGGGTAAGCGTTCAAACCTTGCAACAGGTTCCCGATACCGGACGCTGCCTTTGGAAGCAACGGATAAGAGGAGATGGTCATCTTCGTTTCGGCTACCTCGGCAAGATGAGCTATGTGAAAGGGGTGCACCTGTTACTTCGCGCGTTCCGCTATCTTCCCCTGGGACAGGCGAAACTGCTTCTGTTCGGTGGACCGACACGTACTGATATCAGGCAGTTGGCGTTCTGGCGAAAGTTGAAACGTTTGTCCAAATGGCCCGGTGTTCAAATATTTTCAGATCCATTTGATCCGGCAGAAATAGCTGAGGTGATGAATCAGATTGATGTGCTGATTGTTCCCAGCATCTGGTTTGAAGCCTACGGACGCGTGGTCGCCGAAGCTCTGGCCAGCGGGATCCCGGTAATCTGTAGCGATGAGGGCGGCCCGGCGAGTGTGATTCAACCCGATATCAATGGCCTCACCTTTCACCTCGGCGACGAGATGGATCTGGTGACGAAGATGCGGCGCTTCATCGATGAACCCGACCTGCTCGAACGGATGAGCTCAGAAGCACACCCGCCAAAAACTCCCGACCAGTATCTGGATGAAGTGTTATCGATGTATGCGGATGTTATTGAGAAGAAGCTATGAGCTATGAGCGGTGAGCTATGAGGTAAAGATAAGCTGACTCCAATTATCACGTTGATCTTGCCACGGTCCGGTTATCCAGTTAACTCAGCCGGGGTCGCTTCTTGCCCCAGACATTTATGTCTGGGATGACCAAAAGTTCAAAACCGAGATCCTTCCGTCTGCGACGTCAGGATGACGTGTGTTGTCATGCCCC
>CAJVXH010000145.1 GCA_913009835.1 uncultured bacterium | reverse complement strand
CAAGTGCCGAAGTCCAGTTGTCCATCCGTGATTGCGACCACCACCTCACGTCCCATTATCTGTCGTTTCATGTGAGCGTCGGCGTTGTCCTCGCCGGTGTCGTTGTGACGGTATTGGCTGATCGGTGCGTGCGGTGCCAGCTTTTCCAGCCATTTCTCATAATCCTGATGCAGACCGGACTCATGATCGTTGATAAACACCGAGGCGGTTATGTGCATGGCATTTACCAGGCATAACCCTTCACTGATCCCACTCTCACCGATGGCCTCTTCGACATCGCGTGTGATGTTGACGAAAGCCCGGCGTGTGGGAATTTCAAAAAACAGTTCTTTACGGTAGGTCTTCATTCAGGATTCCTCCACGATTAGCAACACTCTAACAACTCCTCGCCCCTCATCAACATAGGTAGCGTGAAGGCGTATTCCATCGCCTGTCTCATCCTGATCTTCTCCGGTGTGCAGGCATTCCTGCAATGTGTGACGTTCATGAGGTGTGATTTGGAATGGCGCTGAAAACTCGTCTGATGTCAGACGTCGGGTGATCAATCCATCATCCATGATGGTCAGCACGGACGGTATGAACTGTTGCCGTCTGCGAGCGAGCGCCTCGAAAGATGCCTGCGGGAAGGCGTCCTTCAACCCACGGAGGTTTTCGTACGCGAAATCCGAGAATGGTGGATCTGGCAGCAACAACTCGGATGCCAGAAAATTAGCTTCCTGTTCCTCCTGCGGTGAAACATCGCCGGTATGTCCAAGGATGAGGTGTGCGGCTTCATGGGCGAGTGAGAAGTGTTGGCGTTCATCGGGCAGAGATGAATCGAGAACGACGACCATCAGGTCACCGTCCTCGTACTTGTACGCGGGTACTTTTCCAGGCAGGGGAGTTTCGAAACGAAGGGTCAATTTGTGTTTGCGCGCAAAATCATGTGCCCACGGGGTCGCCTCTGTCATTCCTTGTTTTCCTCGAATTCCGAACTGTTTTTAATTTGGTGGATATCAAATTTTTCAAGCTGTCTGTATAGCGTTGCTCGTCCCAGACCCAGCTTTTTGGCCGTCAAGCTGATGTTATAATTACAGGCTTCGTAGGCCTGCCTGGTAATCCATGCTTTCATTTCTTCCATTGACGGGACATCATCCGGGCTGCTGAAGGTTGGCCAGCTACCGCTTTCTTTATTTTTCGTAGCATTCTCAGGTGTGCTGGTAGCTGGATGTGTCAGCGGAGCAACATCCAGGACATTCACATCGTAGTTGTCATTCTGCGCAGACTCTATTTCTATCTCCATAGCCCCGGCTGGCGCTTTTTCACGTATTTCTTCAGGTACATCGTTCAGGGTTATCACATCCCGTTCCGCGAGAACCATCGCTCTTGTGACCACATTTTCCAGCTGCCGCACGTTGCCCGGCCACTCATACTTTGTCAATGCAATCAGAGTTGCGGGTGAATACCCGCGGAGATCTTTGCGTCCCAGAGATGTCCTGTGTTTATCAAGCAAATGACCGCAAAGCAGTTCGATATCTTCACCACGCGACTTCAACGGAGGAATAAGGATCGGATAAGGATTTATTCGGTAGAGGAGATCTTCACGGAACCGCTCTTTCTGAACTTCCATGTCCAGATCTCTCTGCGTTGCGCAGACCAGCCGGACATCCACTTGAATGGTCTTACTCCCACCGACTCGCTCGATCTCACGTTCCTGCAACGCTCGTAGGAGTTTCGCCTGAACTGACAGCTCAAGTTCACCGATTTCGTCAAGGAACAGCGTCCCGCTATCAGCCTGTTCAAACTTACCTATCTTCCGATCCAGTGCGCCTGTGAACGATCCTTTCTCATGCCCGAACAGTTCGGATTCGACCAATTCTCTGGGAATTGCAGCACAATTAACGACGACGAGTGGCTTATCAGCACGCGTGCCATTGTAATGGATGGCACGTGCTACCAGCTCTTTTCCCGTTCCCGAATCGCCAAGTATGAGTACTGCGATGTCGTTGGTGAGCGTTCGCTCGATTAGCTTGAACACCTTTTGCATCGGCTCACTTCGTCCTATCAGGCGATCGAAGGTGTACGCTCTCCTCACCTCCCGGCGAAGCCTTGACAATTCGTTTGAAACCCGGCGCTGGTTGACCGCGTGACGAGTGGTCGATATCAACGATTCCTCGCCGACCGGTTTTATCAGGTAATCATAAGCGCCTTCTTTGATGGTCTCGAGGGCGGTGGCAACTTTATCCTGACCGCTAACGACAATCACTGGCAGGTTGGGATCATATTTGTGCAGTCGTTTGAGGACTTCCAGGCCGCCGATGCCGGGCATGATCAGATCGAGTATCACTACATCTGGTACAAGATCGCTGTCCACGGCGGCCAGGCATTCTTCACCTGAACCGAATATGTCACAGGAGAACCCTGCTCGATTCAACAGCAATTTCTGTTTTTTCGCAAGGAATGGATCGTCTTCTACGAAGAAGACGCTGGCTCCAGTTGTATCGTCGAACATCTCACTCACTTTTCACTCGGAGTAAGTGATAGACCCCCTGAGCAAAAGCTGAATTCTGAATCTGTTTCGAAACTGAACACAGCAGCCCAATTATGTATCAACATGGAACACTTCAAGGTAGGCAATTATAATTGCAGTTATGCGTACTGAAATACTATTTTCAGAAAGTCGGAGCCGGAAACATGAATAGTCTAGAGATGCAAAATCTCTAACTCCAAACGATTACGACATATCGAGCTAATGACGGGGAACACCAGTCGGCGAAATATATTTCAGGATTATCATCGAACGAGTTGCAACCGCAGTTCAAATAATCTTCTCGGACTTGAGGTCAATGAGGCGGAGCGCAGCAGCAGCGAGGTCGGAAACGGGTATACGATCGAAGCGAACTCTCGCACTATCAACATCTTGTCCTCGAAAGACAGCCGAGTTGGCAGTCACAAGTGGCCAGCTTCGCCAGGGGTGCGGGTTGACGGTTAGCATGAGGGTGGGACGGTTCATCGCGGCAGCCAGATGCAACGTTCCACCGTCATTTCCGATGACCAGCGCAGATGTGGCTATCGCATCCATCAATGTCTGTGTAGATGACATCTTAATCCATTGGCAATTTAGAGCATCGACAACTGGTTCAACCTGTGTTTTCTCACTTGGCAGCGATATAACCACCAGCTCATGCTCGCTGAGGTTACGTCCCATATTGATGAACACATCTGCTGGCCAGCCAATACTCTGCCCGTCCCATCCGGGAATGAGTACGACGGGTTGCTGAATCTCCTTCTCATGCCAGAAACGTCGACCTCTCTCCATACGATCGAGTCCATGTGGCAGACTGGGAACTCGTCCCAACGATGCGACTCCGATCAGTTCAACCAGCTGCAGATAGAAGTCTGCCATGTGGTCTGTGAACAGTGGAGGTTGGGCTGGAATGTTATAAAATGCTCCTCGCCCGCCGAGATTCACCCCTACCCGATGCGAGAAGCGTGTCCGTTGAATCTGTTTTGCGATCTCATACTCGGCTCTGAAGGTCAGATCGACAATCATGCATGTTTGTTCAGATTTCTGCCTTTCCTCGCCCAATTTTTCCAGCGGTCGCACCTCACCCCATCCCGATCCCGCGTATAATGAGGCGGCTTCTTCAGGGGCATAGAGTACTCGATCAACATTCGGAAAACGAAGTCGCAGCGCCCGTATTGCTGGTTCTGCGAAGACCAGATCTCGCATGGGACCGGGATGGACGACCACAATCCGATCAACCTGGTCACGAGCTGGGAGTAGCGGTAATGGACGACGTAAATGGGACAGATTGATCCAGGCCCGGCGTATACCTGACACAAATCCTTTGTTTGCAAAGTGTGCTTCAGGCGAATACAATTCAGCGGGTGTTTCAGGGAGAGTATCGCCAATGGTTGGCGACGTTAGCTCAGACCCGGGAGAGTTCGAATCAGTCAACCATGAGGGTGTCATTGGATACCCCGTTCCCCATCTGAACCTTGTTCCATTTGATCAGAACCACGCCACTTTTCAATCATATCCAGTGCTTCCTGACATATAGCTGCCATCCGATCACCCGGATCTGTTGCGTGGAACCTCATAACTGGGATGTGTGGTTCAATGACCTGATAATGAACTCGCGCGATGTGCGCCATTGCGAGGGCAGAATTTGGACAATGGTTGCCCGACTCATCGTTCAACATCCACAATAACCGGCGGGCGAGATCAAGCAACCTCTCTCTCTCAAAAGTTTCAGCGATGATTTCAAATGAACGTAGCGTTCTTTCCATCTGAGCGGCATCAGTTTCATATAGACGGGCGATTATATATCGATGCAACCCTGGTTGGCTGGCGAGCATGGTCCTTATGTCTTCCCAGGCTTCAGCCTCGATGGCGGAAACAATATCTTTCTGCTTCGCTCTTTGGCGGTCTCGTTTCATGCCCGAAGATAACTGGAATCAAGCGAAGGTAAAAGCATCATGCTCAGAATCTCAAGCCTTCCGCGAACTCCTCTTATTGTTTTTAGGATTTTTCAAATATACAGTTGTATACTCTCAGCGAGCCATGGAGCCAAAGATCCGTGTATCTTTCGCAGTGATTGTTTCAGGAGGAGGATGTGGTTCACATTGCGGTCATAGGAGGGGGTGTAGCGGGCATTTCCGCAGCTTTGGAAGCTGCTGGACGTGGTGCCTCAGTAACTCTTTATGAGAGTCTTCCTCATCTGGGTGGACGCGCGGCTGGTGTGGGCAGTCTCGACACCGGACGTCATCTGGTCCTCTCCAGTTACTACTCCTTCCTCTCACTGCTTAATCGTCTGAATTCTCTCGACCAGATCCGTTTTGCCCCACTTCAGTTAACGGTAATTGACAAGGGACGACGTTATCAACTCCCCTTCCAGTTTGGATCGCTGGGTGGGCAGTGGGCTGCCGGGCTGGGACTGATAACTCGCTCGTTTCTATCGCCGAATCAGCGAACCTCATCCATCGCCGCGCTGGCTCGCACTCTTGTCTCGCCTCCTATCGAACCCGACGATGATACTCTCGCTGGTGATGGTCTTCTCAGGCGTTTCCGTGAGGTAGGAAGTGCAACGGTGGAATACGTATTCACCCGTTTCAATTGGCCGCCTGAGTTGGTGCGGAAACTCGGTCGTCCTCTTGCCCTGGGAATAGGAAATGCTTCCACCTCTCAGCTCTCGGCTGGTCTTTACCTGACAGCCCTGAATAGAGTCATGACTGATTCTCAGCCTCGCGCAGGATGGGTCGGCGGGGAACGATACGGTTCTGTTCTCAGCGAACCTGCCGCGGAAATGCTGCCTCGACGGGGTGTGAAGTTGCGATTGGGAGAGGGAGTCCGTTGGATTGAGCGTCTTGGCGATGGCTGGAACGTTGTGTCCACACGTGCAGACTGCTTCGACCGTGTGGTGGTTACGGTGCCGCCCGGACGCTTCGAGTTATTTCACGAAATCCCGGAAACACAACCTCTGATGGACGCTGGAAAGATGATGCGTGGCAGGGGGATATTGACTGTACGTACGCGAGTTTATGGTCCAGTTTCAGCGCATGGTCCCATCACTGAAACCGATCCGCCTCACGCTGTCTGGTTCTGCGAATGGCATCCTGAGGGTGGGGTGCTGCTGGAACGCTGCATCTCCAACCTTGATAGCGGCGCGAAAATTGACCTGGATCTGACGAAGATGGCGTTCGCTCAACACGCGTACCGATGGTTCAACGCCAAGGTGAATGAGGATGATGTGACTGTTCGATTCTTCCCGGATGCCACCATGACCCTCTCGCCGGGAGTATTACGTCCAACTGTCAGACAGGCAAAAGGTTTGTATTACGCCTCAGATATTTCTGCGACCGGATTGCCTGCTACACTCGAATCCGCTGCACGTGCCGGCCTGTTAGCTGGAAAGTTGGCTGCGACAGATATTTAGCGTCATCCGGTTATCCAGTTGCTTCAGCTGGGGTTGCATCATGCCCACGACATTTATGTCGTGGATTATCCGACGATGAATATGCCCCTGTTACCGCCGCAGGCGATAGCAGGGGTGATCCGCAAGTTACAAGGTGCCTGTTTGATTTATCGGGACTCAGGACAGTCGTTAAATAATCCCTGCGAACCGCCAAAAAGACGGCGGGTCACAGGGGCATATATCATAGCTGAGTTATCTGGATAACCGGATAGCTTCAAATGTTTGGAAGGAAATCAATACCCTCGCCCACCATATTCATCATTACGCCGATTGTAATCCTGCTTGAATTCACCGGGTGTGTCATAGCCGCCCATCTCGTTGTGGTAGATGGCTCGGTAGAGCGGTTTCCAAGCTTCGAACTGTTCTGGTGTGAAGATGACCTCGAGCTGTCGATTCATTTTCTGCAAGCGGGATTTCTCGTGATCTTTAATGTCGAGGATCCGTCCCGCGTACTGTTGCAGGATACGGTTATGCATACCGGCGTTATCCACCACAATATCACGCACTTTGACCCGTTGATCCGGTGTCAGCCCGACCTCCTGATCGATGAGATCGGTCACAGCCTCGATTTCGGTCATCGGCGGGATCAAAATGTCTTTGTATGGCGAGCTGCATCCCACAATCAACATCAACAGGATAGACAGTAACAGTAAAATGGAAATTGTGGAGCGGTGTATCATAGTGATATCCTCAGCACATAAGGTGCCCCTGCGGGCTTCGCCAGCAGGGATGATTCAACGTATGTCAGCCGCGTTTGCGAGAAAACATGGGCCTGTCCATTTCATCCCCGATAATCCGCGTTTGACAAGCAAACACGGGCCTGTACGACCGCATCAATCAATCAAGCGGAGGCAAGGAAGCTTTCTGCAAACGAATCATATCGCTGATAATAAAATCTCGTCCGTGTACCTCGAGAACGTTTTCATCTTGCAGCCGTCGCAGAGCGCGAGAGAGTGTCGCCTGATTCATGTTCAGCATCCGCGCCAGCTCGCCCTTTTTCACGGGCAGGGTGAGAGTCATGCTGGAAAATCCACGGTCATCTTTATTGTGCGCGATGGCATGCATGATATAGTGTGCCAGGCGGGCGGTAGCGTCATTGAGGGTGAGCTGATCGATTTTATCGACCAGCCTTTTCATCCAGATCGCCATTGCGTCGAAGATCTGCCGCATGAATTTCGGATAACGATCCATTAGTCTGAACATGTCTTCGCTTCTGAGCAGAATTACTTCACTGGGTTTTGTTGCGACAGCAGTCGCGGGGAAGTAACCCAGGAAGAGGGCTGCTTCCGCGATGAAGCGGTAGGGCTGTGCAAGGTGGAGAATGATCTCTCGACCATCAATTGTGTAACGTACCAGCTTTACTAATCCGTCGCTGATGAGGAACATTCCATATGCGTCGTCACCCTCCTGAAAGATCATCTCGTCCGCGGCTACATGCCGAGATTGACCACAGGCTAGTAGTTCCTTGCACAGTTGATCGCCCATAGCCTTTCCGGCCGGGCTATTAGTAAAGGCTTCCAGGTGTCGTTCGAGTATTGGCACATCGTCTCCAGTTTCGGTGCCATATGATACTAGAGTGTGGACGATACATAAAGGTCAACGCGAGTCATATTGTGATATTGTGAGCGTCACATAAAATGAGAGGATTCAACTGCTGTGGGTTGGCTTGCGAGGTTGATGGTTGTACAATCGCCTTGCATTCAGTTTCTTACGAGGACTTGCACCGGGCGCAGGAGAAGCGCAAGTTTGTTAATGACAGATGTTAAGCACTATTTGAGCAGGAGAAAGTGATGATTTCGGAAGCCGAAGCTCGATCACAATGGCAGGAATTAAGTGACAAGACCAAGCAGTTGCGGAGGTACCTTTGACCTCCCCGGTCACCGGGAAAAGCTGGCCGGACTGGACAAACTCGCCACGGAAGAAGGTTTCTGGGACAATCAGGAGCGCGCTCAGAAGATCCTCAAGGCTGCCTCAACCCACCGTAAACTGATCGAAGATTACGACTCCCTCGTTGAGGAAATCGAAGACTTTGAGGTCTATCTCGAACTGTTCGAGGATAGCCCTGACGAAGCCGAGAGTGCGCTGAACAAGCTCGTGCGGCATGTTGACTCCATGGAATTGGCGAAGATGCTCTCAGGCAGGGATGATGATAAGGATTGCATCATCACCATCAAGCCGGGTGCTGGGGGCACGGAATCTCAGGACTGGGCGCAGATGCTGTTCCGTTTGTACACTCGCTACCTCGAGCGTCGTGAATACCAATTCACTGTGATCGACCTCCAGCCGGGTTCGGAAGCAGGAATCAAGGAAGCGTCGATTGAGGTCAGCGGCGATCATCCGTTCGGATATTTGAAAGCTGAGACTGGCGTACATCGGCTGGTTAGGATCAGTCCGTTCGACTCGAACGCTCGCCGTCACACCAGTTTCGCCTCGGTTTTTGTGTTGCCGGATGCGGGTGATGTGGTCGAGATCGTGATCGATCCGGGCGACATTCGGATCGACACTTTCCGT
This sequence comes from uncultured bacterium, assembly GCA_913009835.1. Taxonomy (GTDB): domain Bacteria; phylum Electryoneota; class Electryoneia; order Electryoneales; family Electryoneaceae; genus BMS3BBIN04. The sequence goes on along the minus strand of CAJVXH010000145.1, from coordinate 1,148 downwards.
GCCTCGGGGGCTGGTGGACAGCACGTCAACAAGACCGATTCCGCCATTCGTATCACCCACTTCCCCTCAAAAATCGTGGTGAGCTGCCAGAATGAACGCAGCCAGCACAAGAACCGTGATGCTGCGTTGAAGATACTGAAGGCTCGTTTGTATCAACGTCACCTCGAAGATGAGGCGAAGAAACGGGCTGAAATCGAAGAAACCAAGAGCGAAATCGGGTGGGGATCTCAGATTCGGTCCTACGTGTTCCACCCCTACAAAATGGTCAAGGATCATCGAACCGGCGTGGAAACCAGCAATGTTGACCAGGTGATGGATGGTGACATTCACGAGTTCATCACCGAGTTCCTGTTGGGACGGAAACGTGCCAAACCAGGCACCGCCGTTGAGGAGGACGAGTGACCGGGAAAGATTTGCTGGCCATATTTGGGGCGTCCGACTATACGTTTACCGTCAACATAGCTGACATCACTCATGAGATGTCGCTGCAAACTCTGGCGGATGGTGGGAGTTGCGTCAACTGGATCACCGGGCATTCGCTACGGTCACGGCAGTATGTACTAAAGCTGCTGGGAATGGACTTCGTGATTGATCCGGAGACCATGCCGCAGTATGTGGGCGGAGAAGGATTCACCAATGAGAACGCTCTCCCCATTGACGAGATGACCGCCATGATGAAAGAGAGCATGAGTCTGATCACTCGTGGTATCGCGAAAGCAACGCAGGAATCTTTGGACGAAGACCTGCCCGACCCATTTATGGGGAGGACAGTATCGCGAGGCAGGATGATCGGATTGTACTGCTTTCATGAATCGTATCACATGGGTCAGATCGGCATGATGCGACGTCCGCTCGGTTTGGAGGGTGCGATTCAGGTGTAGTGTGCGTTTGCCTATACATTCCCCTGTGAATCCGCGTGCGTTGGCGGTTCGCGGGGATTGTCCGACTGTAGTCCTGAATCTCGAGACCTGAGTCCTGAGAAACAAACAGGCCAGTGCTTGCTCGCAAACGGTTATCCAGATAACTCAGCTATGATATATGCCCCTGTGACCCGCCGTCTTTTTGGCGGTTCGCAGGGATTATCAACCAGTTGGACACTCGATGATGGACAATGACAAACGTTCCGAAGTGTAGGAATAACCCTGTGA
>CAJVXH010000144.1 GCA_913009835.1 uncultured bacterium | reverse complement strand
GACGCGAGCCAGTTGCCACGGTGCTTCCAGACCCAGCGCACGGGCAAACAAATCTTCAATTGGGGATACCATTGGACCTGCCTCCGAAAAGAAAACGATGGTCCAAAGGTACAACTGATCCATCACAAAATCACGTCACCCACACCAAACAGCGAAGCACCTGTATTATTCATGTTGAAGAAAACGTTCCGTTGGAGCCGAACATATTCTGGATGGTTTTCACCGTTAAACGACATGTAGAAAGCCGTTCTTCCTCCAATAATCTGATTAGCCCAGAAAAGGGCACTCTCACCTTGGGAATACAGTAGAATCGAACCTGCTGAATTACGTTCGTTAATTATATTATTCATCCCCAGCAGGAATTCTTCACCACCAGCTTGATCTGCAGATAGAACACCGTTTGTACGCTCTTGCCAATTCCCTCCCATAGTCATGGGTTCATTTTGGGTGAATTCTTCTACAACCATTTCAATGATGTTACCATTAGCCAGGAACGAGCGGCAGATAGCGATCATGTCAACGGATGTACAACGTTGGTCGGAGAAATGGTTATGTGCTGTCATGCACGACTTGTGTCGCTCAGCGATATTTACGTTATCAGGTATATCATCTGGATTATTATAAGCGCTGAAAATGACGGCTCGATTGGATGTTAAAGATACGTTTTTCGGGCACCGGACAAACTTGTTGTTTCTAACGATGATATTTTTTGAACCATAATAATCTACGTATTCGTCTCCATCAAAAATCTCTGCTTGTCTGTTATAGAAGCAGTGATTTCGGATATCCTGGCTCGAGTTGTCCGTTGTACGGCAGTTATACACTGATTTGGTCTGGATGCTACGCAACAGATTGCCAAACCTACAGGAGGAAATATCAACGTCTTCCGCAAACTGAAGTGAGATCGGTTGGTTGTTATTGGTGTATTCATCGCCAACGAAGTTCAAATGGCGGACGCTCACACCTTTCAACCTGTTGGTGGTGGATTCACCTTCCATTTCGATGAGGTAAGTACCTTCAGCCAGGGTGATTATAGACTGTCCCGATTTTGCACCCTGGAGTGTGATCGGATGTGGATCGAGGTCAGGGAACAGCGTCTCATCGAAAGTATAATCCCCGGGCGGGATGTAGACTGGAATCCGCGCGTCCTCAGCAGCCAGCAGGGTTTTGCGAAGGAGCCAAGCGTTGTTGTTCACATTCGTGGAGACATTAGGTAAGCCAAACCATGATGCCACAATTGTGGTGAGCTTAGACAGAACAACTTGCTTGCTGAATTCATTTCGGTGATCCGAATGACCCTCGAACCGGAAAAACCCACCAGGATATGATTCTACAAGTGGATTAGATTGAGTCCAAATAAGGGCGTTCAGGGTTGCCTCTATTGGGCCATTAATCTCCACAATCCCAAAGTCCACATCAGGAGTTTGAGGTCCAGAATGGAGGACAAACCCTCCTTGCTGTGATAGTTGGACTATTACATCTTCAACCAAGGTCAGCGTTAGTTCGCTGGTGTTCCCTTCTACATTGAGGCCGAGGTGTACAAAGACATCAATCCTGAGAGTACAAGAAGGTAGGGATGCCAAGTTAGCAAGGTTGGTGACCGAAATGTAAACATGGCCCGGCACGGACAACGGCGTGGAATAAAGAGGATCAGACATTGTCTTGATGATCATACATGACTCCATTTAGATTTGATTATTTAATCTGATAAATAAATAACTTGTTCCTAGTGATACGCGCAAGTACTTTGATAGTGAAATTCGAAACTCCTGAGGTGCCAAATGCTCCGAATCTCTCTCTTTCTACTCATGTGTCTTCTTCCGGGAATTCTCTTTGCTCAGCTCTGGTCAGACACGTTTTTATTCGCGTCCAGTGGTCCTTTCTATACAATCGACTATGATCAAGATGGTGATCTCGATATACTTCGGCTCAGCAGCGGTGTGTATGTGCACGAGAATCGACTACCTGATGATTGGATCCCGAGCCTTAATTCCATCCCGGAATTCTGGTCTACTGATAGTGAGCCAGGGGATGTCGAATCTGATGGTGATTTAGATTGGATCTACTATGCAGGAGGCGTAACCTACGGTGCCATCGGTTGGTTAGAAAACCTCGGAAATTGGGAATTTGAAGTCCATGTGATCAGTGAGCTCGAAGATGGGAGCAACAGAACCATGATTTCCGGCGGTGATATCGATAATGACGGTGACATCGACATCGTACTCACCCAAACATCAACAGGTAGCGCCAGCTATGGCATGTCCATCTGGACGCAGGAGAACAATGGCACATTCACCGAAACCATCATCGGTGACTCCCTCATGTACAAAAACCTGTCACGGCTGGCAGATCTCAATGACGATGGCAATCTCGATTTTATCATCAACCAAGCGCATCCCTGGCTGGGTATGATCGGGTTGTCAGTGGCTCTTGGTGATGGGGAAGGCGGTTTCACGATGCAGGTGATCATTCCCGATCTTCACGATACATTTGCAAGTGAACCCAAACTGGGTGATTTTGACTTCGATGGTGACCTTGACTTCGTCTTCTATCATGATGAAAATCAACATTATGGTGAAAAAGTCCTGTGGGGTGAAAATGATGGGGCTGGAAACTTCACCGTTCACGTAGTAGAGAATAACCTTGATCCAAGCCGCAAGGCAGTTGAGATGCTCGACTGCGACAATGACGGCGACATGGACATCGCTTACGGGCCGTTACTGTTTATCAACGAAGGCGACAATCTGACCTTCACTGAAACTCTATACACCGATATTGACCCGGGCTATATCTTCGATCATCTGGTCGCCGCCGACATCGACAATGACGGTGACACCGACCTGCTCAACGAAGAGGTCCGATGGTTCGAGAATCCAACCATCGATTTGGCTGTCGACGAGGAACAAGATGGGTCATCGCTACCCTCTGAGTTTGCGTTGCACCCGGCTTATCCCAACCCGTTCAACGCGAGCACGACCCTCCACCTCGCCTTGCCGCATCCAGCTGAGGTGACGGTCCGTGTCTACAACGTAATGGGGCAACACGTCGCTACTATCGCCGATGGTTCCATGCCCGCCGGTGTCCACCCCCTGACGCTGGATGCTTCAACTCTGACCAGCGGCATCTACTTCATACACGCTTCCGCGCCCCCTGGACTGGATCAAATGCAGAAAGTGATGTTGGTGAGGTGATTCATTCACCCTTTTCATCTCGCCAGCATCTGGATTGCTTCCATGCTTGACGATCCAGCTGCGGGGATCACTACATATTGCTTTAACAACCCTGAATAACTGTTATCGTAGCCGCGGTAAGGGACGATGCGATCCATGTGTTGCATCACTAACCAAACTCCCCTTCGAGCAAGAACATCACAGATCCGTTGGTTTACCGATCTAATTCCATCCTAAGTTCATCTATAACTACTCTTTCAAACCTCCCGATTCACGAAGGCTGTCAAGCAGCAGATTAAACTGTGTAACTACACTATCGCGAATCTCTGGGTCGGTACCCGTTTCCTTCGCATTCGTGACAGCATCACCTTGGAACGGAACCAAGTCACCTTCACTCTGTGCTGAAGGTGCGCTTGATGCTATACGAAGGTGCTTTTTCCCATCCTCAGCATACTCATCCAAGTAGACAAATTTATCCTCGAGAACGAGCGCTCCGGTATCCCATCCAGCTTTCACTACCTCAGCGATTCGTCTCACCTCAACAGTATTGCCATTCTGAACCTTGAGTAGGTAGCATTGAAGCACTGGCTGATCAGAACCTTCACCTGATGCGTGCAACGCTGCAATGTTGTCGTATTGGTTTTGATCGCTAAACGGATGAGTGGTTACCAATCCGGCAAAGTTGTCAGCAACATCTGCTGGATCTGTCGTTGATCCGAAGCGGAAGCTCAGATCATGAGTGCTGTCGGCATCGGCAAATGCCAGACCACCGTAGTAGTCTTCCGGATCACCTGCTTGATCACGACTTGCGAACGCGACATAGCGATTTCTTGGGAGTGCGTGCTTCATGCCGCTCACACTGCCGCTGGTCTGGTCAGCATAGATGTTCCCATCCAATTGACCGTTCAGTGTATTCGAGTTAGGAACAATCTGAATACCTTCGCGCTGTGAATCATCTACGTTGGTAGCCACAAACAGAATCTCTTCTGCATCTTCAGTTGGATCTGGTGGATCGGCGTATCCGCCAAGTGAGTTGCCTTGCAGAATGATTCTGATGATAGGGGCGGACTCACCAGTACCTTCGATCCAGAATGCTGCTTTCTGATTTTGGACAACCGTGTCAATGGTGATGTTGTTTCCGGTGACAAAGATGAATTGGAGCTGTTCCATGTTCGATACATTTGCCAGGTTGCATCGAATTGCACCTCCCGCCACCTTCGAGTGAATCATATTGCCAGCAATTACGGCGGACTTCACTTGGCCCGACAAGTACATCGCTCCAGGTCCATATGGAGCCTGATCATGATCTGTCGTTATTTGATTCGCTGACACAACCACATGATTAATCAAGTCGTCAGTGGACTGGTCAGCTTGGAGGCTGATTGCAGCATACTCTGGATCGGTATTGCTTGAGGTAACCTTCTGGGTAATGACATTCCCGGAAACAACCATCTGGTCCATTTTGTCTTTCACGCAAATCGCAGATCCGGGAGCATCGGCAAAAATACAGTTTGTAATGCTGAATGCTTTGTAATCCCCATCTACTCTAATAATGTCATCTTCAGTTCCGCCAGCTGTGAACTTGGATTGTGAGATCTGAATATTCTTACCTTCAGTGTCAAACTGGCATGGTGCATCGATCATGCAAGCGGAGATTTGAACATTATCGCAGGAATCAATTATCAACGTTGATGTTTCGCTACCCGTTGTTTCTGCTTTGCGAACCTGCACTTTGTCCAGCACCAATCGGTCGAGGTCTGTGAATTCAATCTCCTGACTCGTCGAACTACTTTCACCAGTCAGGATCATGTCCTGCAGGAAAACGGTTTCCGGAATACCTGTCGAGTTTGTCGTGGATAACAGTTGCGTGGTCTGGTCATCCGCCCGTAATTCTGTACCCTCGCCCAGAACTGCTGATCCGGTGTAGAGCGAAAGTCCTTTATGAGAGTAGATGCCGCTGAGGAGACGAACAGGAATGCCTCCGCCATGAGCTGAACAGAAGGTTGCGCGACTAAAAGCGGTTGAATTTGCCGCAGGCAGTTTGCCAGTTCCACCACCAAACCACTCCAGATAGAGTTCTTCTGTAGAGGTGATCTTGACCTCACCGGACGGATTGGGATCACTCACGAAAGTAAACATGGATACTGGAGGACCTGTCACCGGACCTTTGAACTCGATCTCATCAGTTGCACCGACAAGAATCACCCCCTGACCAGTCGCGACAAAAGTCAATTTGTCTGAATCATCTCCTCCGACTATTCCCGTTCCAGAAGCAAGCACAGTACTTACATCCACATCGATAACCGTAGGTAGATCAGGCGATCCGTTTGTTAACCAGTCGCTAATGAGTGGGACCAAATCGTTGCCATCGAAATTTTCAGCGATATACTGGAGTGAAACCCTATTCATTGCTCTCTCCTTTATGCGGCGATTGATCCTGATGTACGCAGTTTACCCAACAGATCGTTTAAACGTTCCGCGATCTCTTTCCAGGTATATGTTGTTTCCATGTCAGTCACTGCATCGGCTTGAATTGGAATGAGGGTACCGTCGGTGTCCGATGTCGGTGGGTCTTGCGCTGGCGGGCTGGATTGCTGCTTTACACCAATGCGGCCATCCGCACGTACCCACAGATACAAATCCTCGAGCTTTAAAAGACCTTCGTCCCAATCGGCTTTAATTAGCTCGAAGTCCGAACGTACGGTTGCAACAGTTGGGGATGAGTTGACCACTGCTCTGACAATTGGGTTTACCACGACGCCAGCCGTGATGGCAGCGCTTCCCTCCAGATACGCACGGTGATGAAGAGGGCCTGCAGGCCAGATGTCTCTTAGATGCTCGCAACGAAGCCCAGAAAAATAGGGATCAGGATCGGAGGCTGTTTCCGCACTGCCGATTCTTTGATTGATAACATCAATATCTACATCATTTTCCGGGATTTTTGCAAACGCAAGCATACCGTTCAATGTGACGGTGGATGTCGCCTTGTGATAGACGCAGAAGAAATTGCGAGGTTGAACCAGCCAGGCGCTCGGCTTGAGCTGAGCTTCTTCTGAATCCAGGTCATAATAGGGATCTGCCCCTTGAATATCATTTCCAGGTTGCCAATCCTGGGGCGACCTGAAATTATCTGATATCTCCTCTGACATGTTGTCCTTGTAGGCCAAATACTCCTTTTCCGACCGGGACAAAGCAGGATCAACCGCAGCATTTGTTACAAGGTTGTTTTTCAGATCGTTAGATGTAGCATCAGCATATTTTGTAACTTGTGCATACTCTGTACTAACATTAGCATCAGGCTCAAGATTTTTTGTTCCCAGGTTTGCATGAAGCAGCAAATGCTTGTTTATTCTTCTCGTTCTGTTCTCCTCAGGATCTGGGTCATTCCCTACATCTCCCGCACCAAATCGCAAAGCGCTTTTTCCACCATAGATATCATTGTAGGCTATTAATCCATTGACCGCTTGACACCAGATCAGGATGCAGCAAGAAGGGTGTATATACTGGGGAGGGGGAGGATAGTCTGGATTATCATGACGTATTCGATCGTTGACAACGACGTTTCCAACGTATGAGAAGGTGTTCACTGAGGCTGTGGTAGTTTCGAGATCTATCTTATGAGGAGGCCATTGTCCGCCAACAGTCATCGGTTCATCGTTTCTGTTGTCCCAAGGATAATGAACGATGTTAGATACACCAATCGCATTGCCGCATAGGGCTCCAATACGTATTCCGGCGGTAGCTAAGTTGGCCAAATGGTTGCCGGCAATAATCAACCGTGCCATCCGACCGTGGATAGAATCGCCGAGTTGAAAAACCTGATTACTCATAGGGCGAAATGCGATCGTTGCTTGAGCGCGATACATAGAAGGATTTGAGAATATGCTGTTCGCGACAATCACATCCGTAGAAGGGTACCAGGTGCCATCACTATAAATATTTGGCATACACCGAACAGAGTAATTCCGTTGCCCGGAAAACTCGTTATGGCTGATTATCGCGTTTTTCACAGCCTGTGCTCGTATTGCATCATTCCCATGACTGAAACGCAGGAAGCTTAGATTCAAGCCATCAACATAGGTTGGAATTAATAGTAATTGACCGGGTTGTCCAGTAACTGCGATGTCTCGAGCATCAAAGAAAAGGTGCTCGATTGACATGCCTTGCACAGGATTGGCTGGTGTTCCCGTGATGGTGAACAGTTCAATTCGATTTTCTGTATCGTCCACAGTGGATATCGTGCTCGATCCAGCTTGACTGCCGCGCAGCCTGATAGGAGAAGTCAGTGGGTTGTTTTCGGAAAATACATCGTCATCGAACTTGTAGGTGTCCGGCGGGATGTAGACGGGTCGGGCAGGGACTAACAGTTCGTCTGTCTGATCGTCGTAAATTGCCTCCGCAGCCAGGATCGCCTTGCGAAGAAGCCACGCGTTATTGTTTACATTGGTTGTTGAATTTGGAAGTCCGAACCAGGATGCAATGACTCGACGTACCTTCAGCAAACGAACCTGAACATTCCATAAATTTCGATGGTCATCAGGGGCACCGCGATATCCAGAGAATCTGAAAAAACTTCCTGGGTAGGTTTCCACATCTACATCGTTTTGGGTCCAGCGTTTAGCGTTGAGCGGAGCGTGCACCGCACCCTCGATGGTTACGATGCCGAAGTCCTCATCAGGATCTGTGGGGCCGGTATGCAGGACAAATCCACCCTGTTGCGTGAGGTTGACAACGATCTGGTCTTCGAGTGTGAGCTCAAGTTCGCTTGCATACCCCTCAAGTTCATAGCCGAGATGTACGAAAACATCAACGATCAGGACACAGGGAGGAAGGGCTGCGATGTTGCTGAGGTTTGTTGATGAAATGTACGCGTGGCCTTGCACACTCAGGGGAGACGAATAATCGGGATGTGACATCAACTTGATATTCATACATACCTCCATAGTATCATGAAATATTAATTCTCGTTATAAGTAATGTTGTATCTTGTATCTGACGCAAGTCTTTTGTGAAAGAATCCAAAGCCTAAGAGGTGAATCATGCTCCGTGTCTCCCTTCTCCTGTTTCTGCTCCTGAGCTTCTTACCAGGAACTACTCACGCTCAGTATTGGGCAGAACACCACCCAACCGGACCATTGTATCCATTCAATACTATCGACTTTGATTCTGATGGAGATATTGATATTATTGCTGTTGGGGGGGGGGTTTACGTTATTGAAAACAACCTCCCGGATCCATGGCAAGAGTATGAACATGACATTCCAGACCTCTGGGCTACAACTTCGTTTATCTCAGACTTCGGTGCTGACGGTGATCTGGATTATGCCTACTATTCTGGCGGTGTCACTTATGGAGCTCTCGGCTGGGTCGAGAACCTTGGCAATCACCAGTACATCGTCCATGAGATCGAGGAATTCGAATACGGCGGTCAACACAACACCATCTCCGCAGGCGATGTAGAGGGCGATGGCGACATAGATATCGTCGTCACCATGGCTCCCGACGGAGACGTCCACGGCCTCACAACCTGGACCCAGCAGAACGGTTCCACCTGGACCGCAACCCAACTCTCTGAATTCGCACACAGAGGCCTTTCCCGCTTGGTTGATATAGACGGCGACAGTTTCCTCGATTTCACCGCCACCAGTTCTTGGAGTGACGAAGACACACTCGCTGGCGGTATCATGGTCTATTTCGGCACTGAAGATGGGTTGTTCGAACAACACCGTCTCCGCTGGGCCAACGCTTGGGCCTGTAAAGAGCACCAGATCGTCGATTTCGACTTCGACGGCGACCTGGACATCGTCACCCGGCACGGCTACGATTGGCCATATTACTACCCCTGTGAAATCCACTGGTGGGAGAATGTCGGTGGACGTGAGTTCGTCGGACACACAATCTACAGTTCTTGGGACTCGAATGAAGATGGTGATTACCCCATCGCCGTGCTGGATGTGGAAAACGACGGCGATATGGACATCGCTACAAGTTTCTTCGTCAGTGTCGGTAACAGAGGATACTATGTCCTGGTCAACCAGGGCGACAACGAAACTTTCCTCATCGAACAGATTTCTGAGACCGTATCTGCGTATGCGGGCGATCAATTGACGGCTGCAGACATTGATGGCGACGGCTTCACCGACCTCGTGGATGAGTCGGTCCGCTGGTATGAAAATCCCTACGACGAAATGGCTGTTGGCGACAATCTCGTCAACTCGATGCTTCCGTCCGCCATCGCTCTATACCCGGCCTATCCCAACCCGTTCAACGCTTCGACAACCCTGCACCTCGCCTTGCCGCATCCAGCTGAGGTGACGGTCAGCGTTTACAACGTGATGGGACAACACGTTGCTACTATCGCCGACGGTTCCATGCCCGCCGGTGTTCATCCTCTGACCTTCGATGCGTCGAATCTCACAGATCGGAAGAGCACACGTCTGAACTCCAGTCAC
>CAJVXH010000143.1 GCA_913009835.1 uncultured bacterium | reverse complement strand
CTTCCCTGACACTCTGCTCATCCGATCTTACACATCTGGTGTCAACACGGAGATGTTTGGTTTCCAGATTGATGACAGCGTCAGCACCGATGATGCCGCAAAAGTTTGGGCTGATGACGCTGATGGGGGTAACATCGGTGGTCCGCCGTCCTTCATAACCGGTGCTGACGCTGCTGGTCTTCCAGTGCGTCCGTTCCAGGTTGAAATCGCTGATGTGGGTATCTGGGGTCCGGCACCATCTCCGACCAATGTCGCTGGTGTTTTTGCTGACATCGACCAACCATTCTCTCACTACCTCGAAGGTCCGGAATTTGATCTTGCTGACCTCGATCCAGGTGAGAGTTACTGGCTTGACCTGATGTTCAACAGTGACATTGAATACACCAATGACTTCCCAAGAGAATTTGTCTGGCGTCCAGAAGTCTGGAATCCGGTCACCAACGGCTGGGTTGCTGTGTCGACTACTGGCAACTATGTCTATGTTGGCGGTAATGGTTCTATCTGGGAACCGTTCTCCACATCCGGCTTCACCTATGACTGGGATATGTCCGAGTACGCGGGCATGGAAGGCGTACGGCTGCGCATTTATTTCAGCGCTCCGAGTGAACCACGTACCATGACTCACCACCTGATTGATGACATGATCGTCGACAAGTTGAGTCTGCAGCATGACATTTCCACCATGCTGAACATGCCTTATCCGACCTCAGTTGGTACGGATGTTTATGGTAAGGTCATCCTGACCAACAACAGTCCGAACGACGAAACCGGTTTCAGTGCAGTTTGGGATTTGGGTGGTATGATATTCCCGCTTCTCCCTGCCGCTCCTTACTCTTTAGCCGCTGGCGATTCCCTTGAACTCAGCATTAACGATCCAACCGACCTGGAGCATGTGGGCTATTGGGTACCAGACGTAGTCGGCGTAATGCCGGTAAATGCGTACCACACTATGGGGTCGGACGAAATTCCTGAGAACGACAACTATCCAGTGACAGTTGACGTATTGGCTGCGGGTCAAAACGAAATCGGTACTGACTCACGTAACTATAGTAGCGGCCTCCTGTCTGCCGGTCATGCACAAGATGAAGGTCCGATCGTTCACATTAATCCTCAAGCAGTTAATCCGGATTTCTTCCCGCCGGGAACTACATTCGACTTCTCAGAACTGCGGATGTACGCTTTCTTCCATTCTGCTGCCGGTGGTGCACCACCTAACTGCACCATGGACTTCATAGTCTATGATGGTGGAGATACTCCGGGCGCAGTGCTGCACACGGGTACATATTCCTTCACTGAAGCTCCAGGCTATACCGGTGACGTACTGGCTGTCCTTGATGTCAGCGGCGTTGCGGCACTGCAGGGCTTTGGTGGTGACTTCTGGCTCGAAGCTCGCTTGACCACTCCGGGTACTGGTGGTTACATGCAGCCGTTCCCGTACCAGACTGCAGCCAATGATTACCTGGACACCCAGTTCTACACATATGATAACGCTGTGGCTGGCACCCCGCTCACAACTTATGGTCACCATGTGACAGCCGTTGTTACCAACTTGTTGGACGTGGAAGATGTGACTGGTAGCTACCTGCCAAGCGAATTCGCCATGGGCAGCGCCTATCCGAACCCGTTCAACCCATCCACGACGATCAGCTTCAACGTTGCCCAGCCGGGCAATGTCGCACTGATTGTTTACAACGTGATGGGTCAGGAAGTCGCACGCGTTGTTGATCGCGATTTCCAGGCTGGCAGCTATAACGCCAACTTCAACGCAGCTGCTTTATCCAGCGGTGTCTACTTCGTGCGCATGGAAGCCACCGGCTTCAATGCCACACAGAAGATCATGCTGATGAAGTAAGCTGTTGCTGAAGTTTATAATTATCCTGCGGGTCTGTCTATTGATAGGCCCGCTTTTTTTGTGCTCCCCTCAGTAATGTGCGGGGACACTTACTCCGTTAAGTGTCCCTCGTGTCAGTCTGTATTGAACTGCTGATCATCTGCAAAGAATCAGGCCCGTGTTTGCTCGCAAACGCGGCTGGTACAAGACTGTGGGTTGTGGGCTGTGGAAGAAGTCATCCTTAAGCCGCCGGCGAAAAGAGTCGGCCCTGAGCGAAGCGAAGGAATCTCGGTGTTGACCTTATGATCATCCCAGACATAAATGTCTGGGGCATGACACGCCATACTATTCTCAATGAGGAAGTCATCCTGAGTGGCGTCGAGTGTTTTCCGACGTGCGAGAAGGATCTAGTTGGTGAGCCGTGTTGAACACTCCCAACACGGGCAAGAGACGCTAGATGCCCACGACATTCATGTCGTGGATTATCCGCGCTTGCCGAGCACTCCCCGGGCCTGCGTGTTTCTCCAGACTCCCCGGCACACGCTTTTGGGCCGGGCTGCTATCGACTCCATTCTACCCAAGTGAACCCTCCTAAGATTTTCTAACTATGAGAGACCAAATACCTCGAGTACCCAAAAAATTCGGAGAATATTTTATCTTTATTGCTTTCATTGTACGCGTTGAGTTTGACAAGCAAGCCGCTTTATGTGATCTACATCAGTTCGGTCACATAGGGCTCTCTTTTTTAGGGACTTGATAACAAGTCTCGATAAGGGTTCAGGCGGGCTTTCAGTCTAACTTATTGTAAATACAGTGTGATGGGCATCACCCAGTGACGGTGAGCACTACGTTGGGCAGTCCATCTCACGTACCATATCCCGCGAGGGTAGTGACAAACGAAAACAGCCCTGCGGGGCGCGGAGGATGAGATGGAAAGCGTATTAGCATATCTAGTTGGCGCGATGGGGTTGGTCGGAGCGGCGATATTTATCGGAGTGTTTTTCGCCCGTCAGGGTGGATCAAACCGTTCAGAAGTGGTGATTCCCAACGAAGAATTTGTAGGCTGAATGACCCCACCCCTTGCTATTTCCCCAGAAGCGCCCGGTCTGAGCCACCGGACGTTTCCTCATTTTGTCCTCTACCAAGTCCCTTTAACTCTGTTCAGGGCGACGCGAAAGCACAAAACCCCCGCAAGCAAACGGGGGTTTGAACATCAGAACTGAGCGTGCGGATCAAAAATCTTTCAGGTTGTTCCATTCAGCGTCTTCCAACCATTGGTCCGGTGTAGTCACGAAGTCAATGAATTCCTGGAACAGGCGGCTGTGGCGTTTTTCCTCTTCTGCGATCTGGAGGAGAAGATCTTTCTCGTGAACTGCGGAAGTCTCGTTCGCTTTCTCGGTGTAAAATGCAGCGGCATCGTCCTCAATCTTCTTGGCTTTGGCGTACTGTGCCTTTGCTTCGCCATCTTCCGGGAACTTCTCTCCGGACTCAGCCATTTTCTGAAAGACGTTGACGGTGTTCTTCAAGAGGTCGCTGGGTGGCAGGCTTTGAGCTCTGACGTTCTTGCCTATCAATGATTTGAATAAGTTGTAATGCTTTACTTCTTCGTCGGCGACCATGATGAGGATTGTTTTCAAGCCCTCGTTCTGTGTTTTCTCGGCGAGTTCACGATAATAGGTTTCGCCGTCCTTCTCCATCTGCATGGCGTATTCGAACACATTCATCTCGAAATCCTTTCCTGAGTTTTCACAGCACCGCTGTAGATGCACTGATATATAATGTTAGTTAAACCTAATGCGCGGAAATGGCTGTTGATAATGCGTATTGGTCATTCAGCTGATAATTGGAGACCGTTTCACTCCCTCTTCACATTGGATTTAAATCGTTTCTTCCGAAGGTTCAGTCAGTAACCTCCAGAACTCCTCGGCTTTTTCTTCTGTTGATTGACCTGTTTCTTCAAGCATTTTCACCAGCTTCTGCTGGGTTTTATCGTCAATTTTGTATCCTTCGGGCACTTTCAATGAGGCGTCCCCGGACAGAATATCATGCACGGGCACATTCAGCTCGTGATCGCGCGCGTACTCGATTATCTCGTTGAACAAGTCTGTCTGGTCGCTGACAATGTGGACAGCTTCATCGTTTACTCCCACCGCCCGCAGCCAGCTTGCGAAGAGTTGTGCGGAGGGTGTGCGTCCTTCTTCCACCATATCCTGAACTGCGTATGTCCAACTCACGATCACCCGGCTGATTCTTCCTTCAAGCAGGTAATCTGTAGCAGTTTCAGCCCAGGGGCTCATTAATGCCAGGAAAAATACCGCCATTGCGAGGAGAACCATTTTGAACGCACCAAACAGCGCTCCGAAGAACCGGTCCGGCCCTCCCAGTGGGGTGGCGTGCACAACCTTCTTCATCACCCGCGCGAGCATTCTTACGCCGATGGTGACCGCCAGAAATATGATGATCGTCGCCAGCCAACCTGTCCAGATGCGGTCAATACCCATTGTATCGGCCATCCACCAGCCCAAGCTGGGTCCCAGTAATCTGGCGACGAAATAGCCAATGATTAACGAGATGAAGTCAAAGAGTTCAAGCAAAAATCCGCGGAAAATGCCGCGGATTACGAATATGGCCAACACGGCCAGAAGTATGAAATCGATGGTTATCATTATCCCGCTCCGAGACGTTGCATCACAATCTTTTTCGCCAGGTTGCCATCGGCACGGCCCGCTGTCTGTTTCATCAACGGTCCCATCACCTTGCCCATATCCGAGGGCGCAACGGCACCTGAATCGGCGATGATCTTATCAATCATAGCCGTCAATTCATCTTCAGTCAAGCGCTGGGGCAACAATTCATCGGCTACCTGAACCTCGACCACGATCGGATCAGCCAGATCATCCCGTCCCGCCTCACGATACTGAACGATGGCACCTTCCATCTTCTTGCGGTACGATGTGATCGCCTGAATTGCCCGTTCGTCGGTCATCTCGGACGAATCTTTTGTCCGTTCGGTCAGGATTACGGCCTTCATCGCGCGCAACGCTTCCAGACGCGGTTTGTCCTTCGACTTCATCGCCTCTTTCATCATTCCGGTGATGCGCTGTTCGAAATCCATATGGTATCCTCGGGAGCAAAGAAAAACCGGGCCATGAACATCATCGCCCGGTCTTTGATCTCAATTATATCCGTCTTTGAGCGAGAGAGGCTTAGATTCTGCCTTTACGCTCGAGCGCAATATGCATCTTGCGCATCTTTCGACGGGCAATGTTCGATTTGCGCTTACGCGCTTCGGACGGTTTCTCGTAGCGTTGATGCTTACGGATCTCAGCCATCAGACCGGACTTTTCACACGCTTTCTGAAAACGTTTGAACGCCTTCTCGAACGGTTCACCATCACGAACCTTGATATGCGGCACGGAAAATCACCTCCCATCACGCCGGTAAAATGCAATTTTGACAAGGCAGGAATGTACGTGCGAAGTTCATATTAAGCAAGGATTTCACCCCACGAGACTCTCATCTCGTGTTGATGGATTTCAGAGTCTTAATCCGGCCCTGTGTGGATAAGCCGCCTTATTTGCCACGGACTTCAGTCCGTGCAACCGCCGACAAAGTCAATGACCCTCTTTACTATGACTAACACTCCGTGTAAGTTATAGAGCCAGCATAGCCTAGCAACCCAGCTGCCGGGATCTCTTACGACCGGAACGCGTCAGCTCTGTTGCCGCCCGTGGCGGTAGTACATGACCCGGCATTAGGGAATGCCGGGCTGTAGTACTTCTTCTGAAGTGATGTACATCAATCAAGCAAAGGCGGCTTCATCATGACGCGTTTACTGGTAGCTCTGCTATTTAGTCTGATGCCTTGCTCTATGGCTTTGAGCCGAACCATCACACCTGAGATCGGAACTGGGGCACATTATCCAATTTGGGATAACTTTGAGGGTGAACGCAGCTCAGTTTATCCTACAGGAGGACCAGGGATATCTTTCTCCCTGTGGATGGAAGTATCTCCATCAATTCATGTTGGTCTGAGCACATTCTACGCCGACTATAATCTGCATATAACAGATCGCAATTCAAATTCACATATAGTAATAGTCAGAGGTGACTACGCAGCGAGTTTTAGCGATCCCAAAGGCTGTGGTATAAAATCGGCCGTCAGATATTCTGACCGTAGCTGGTCAACCCTGGGATTTCAGCCTTATCTGCATGCTGGCCTCATCTATCACCGATTGAGATGGACCGAGACCTACTGGCCGGAGGGACCTGGTTCACCTGGCGCTCCCAACCCCACTATTACCACTCATCCCACCTTGAATCAGGGTGCCATCTCCGGAGGTTTGGGCCTGATGCGGGGGCAATGGATTGGTTTCCACATGCTGCTGGAGGCGGAATATCAATTGACCGTGATCAATCGGGATCGTCGTGCGGACTATATGAGTGTTGTGCTCGGGTTCGGGTTCTGAGTTAACTCCTGCCCCAGACATTTATGTCTGGGATTACCAACTGATGTATTTACGGATGACCAGACATAAATGTCTGGGATTACCAACTGATGTATTTACGGATGACCAGACATAAATGTCTGGGATTACCAACTGATGTATTTACGGATGACCCCAGACATAAATGTCTGGGATTACCAACTGATGTATTTACGGATGACCCCAGACATAAATGTCTGGGATTACCAACTGATGTATTTACGGATGACCCCAGACATAAATGTCTGGGGCACATTTTTGCCAGACCATGAACCAGCATTAGGGAATGCCGGGCTAGATTGCTTATCTTCAGTAGTGACCTGTCGAATCACTTCAGGATGTCCCGAACAAACTGGAGGCCGGTAGCACCGGTGGCTGAAAACGACCCTCCCGACCAATACCTGACGCTCGCCTGTTCTGGCGAAGCCCTGTTGAAGGAAAAGGGCAGCCAGTTTCTGGCGTACGCGTATCCCATCCGTGACGTTGACCAATGCGAACAACTCCTCGCCGATTTGTGGAAGCGTTATCATGATGCCACTCACATTGGCTGGGCACGCCGTCTCGCGCCGCCGCCTGATGGCGCCGAACGTTGGTCTGATGACGGCGAACCGAATGGTTCCACCGGGCCACCGATTTTGAGCGCGATCAAGGGTGAAAATCTGTGGGGAGTGCTGGTCGCGGTGGTGCGTTATTACGGCGGCACCAAGCTGGGTGTGGGAGGGTTGGTGCGAGCGTATGGCGGGGCGGCAGCGGACGCGTTGGCGAACACTCGAAAGCTGACCATTACCCGCACGAAGACATTAAACGTTGAAATATCACATGAACGTGCCGGTGCGATATACGCGTTGGCAGATCGGATGCAGATACGTATCGGAACGCCGGGCTATACTGAATCGGGCTTGATGTTACCACTGATTGTGCCACTTTCGCGGGTGGATGAGGTTCGGGCTGCGGTGGTGGATGTCAGCGCCGGACGGGCGCGGGTGAGTTCTGATGGGTGACGAAACTCTTATCATCATCGCGTTGATTCTGAGCGCGTTTTTCTCCGGCAGCGAGACGGCGTACACCGTGGCCGGACGCCTGGCGATGGAAGTCTACCGACGTCATGGCAGGCGCGGCTCGTTCACCGCGAACCTGCTGGCCTCCAATCCCACCTTGTTGTTCAACACAACATTGGTCGGCAACAATCTGGTGGGGGTGTTGTATGCCTCTGTGACTGCTGTCTGGTTGAATGAGCTGGGCGTCCCGGTCAAATGGATATTCGTCATCAGCCCCACGATTCTGCTGATCTTCGGCGAGATTCTGCCTAAAGCGTTGGCCCGTGAGAGCGCGGAACGGTGGGCATTAGCCGTCGGGGGGCCATTGTGGGGATTCCGTATCCTGTTTGCCCCGTTGATTCTAGTGACTCGGTGGACTAGTTCCAGTCTGTTGCGGCTGTTTGGCCTCGCTGACGACCAGCTGGAATTACGAGCAATCAGTCTCGGTGATCTGACCGGAGTGTGGGGTCAGCTTCACCGCGAAGGTTCGCTGGATGAGGAAGAGAAGAAATTGCTCGATCACGCGGTAGCATTGCGCGACGTGAAGATGCGTGAGATGATGACCCCCCGTGCGGAAGTTGTGGCATTGCCGGTTGAGGCCACGGTGGAGGATGCCGAACGTCTTGTTCACAAGCGTGGGTACACCCGTATTCCGGTGTATGATGGTAGTATCGACAACATTGTCGGGGTTCTGATCGCGCAGGAGTTGTTGGGTCAGCCGAGTAGTATTGGCGAGATCATGCGGGTACCGAAAGTCGTCCCCGAACAGGCGTATGCCAATCGTTTCCTGCATGAGTTCCGTGGTGGTGAGGTGGGACTGGCGATTGTCGTCGACGAACATGGTGGCACGGCTGGCGTGGTCACCCTCGAAGATTTCCTCGAACGGTTGGTCGGAGCTATCGAAGACGAGCACGATCCCCAAGTCATGTCAGGTCGCAAGGTATCAAATGACAGCTGGTTGATTTCCGGTCGGGCATCGTTGGATCTATTGCTGGAGAAATACGGAATCCGGCTGCCAGACGGCGATTATGAAACCGTGGCCGGTTGGTTGCTCGATGAGCTGGACTGTATCCCCGAACCCGGTGAATATGTTGATATTAAGGGTTGGCGTATCCGTGTGGTGGCGACTGATCCGCGCCGGATTAAACGGGTGCTGATTCGTAAGATGCAGACACGCAGGTAGAACTGTCGATCATAACACAATTTCCACCACCCGATACCCTCCCTCCCCAAACACCCGTCTCGCGAAATCATCCGCCTCAGTGTGTGAATCGAAACGTCCCACACGGACAGCGTGGAGTGTCTGTCCGTTCACTTGAAGCTGATCAATTTGTACGGTGTAGCCGTTGGATCGTTGTTCGGCGGCGAGACGGTCGGCATTACTCCGGTTGGAAAACGCTCCGATCTGCACCGCCCAGAAACGGGTCTGACGCGGGATCGGCAGATTACCATGAAACAGACGTTCGGATACATCAGGGTGATCGTTAAGCCAGATTGCAGCTTCGTTGCTGAGTTGATTGTCACCGACTATGACCGCGTATCCGTGCAACCGTTGCCAGGCGAGTGCGAGCAGGTCGTCTGACAGGGATTCGTCCTCGACCAGACGTTTGAATGTCGGGATGGCGACGGCGGCATCATCGTTGGCTAGAGCGCCAGCAAGTCGTCCCTCGGGAGTGGATGTGAGTTGATTGGCGGCGTGGGCGAGTGAATCCAGTTGTCCGGCGAGCGCCCAGCGGACGATTGGGTGCTCAGCTTGAGCGTGAATACAACTCATCAGTGCGACGAGCAGAAGTAGGATAAATAGCGAAGATCTCATCGTGCAATAATGCAACGCAATTATCTTGTTTGCAAGGGTTAGCTTGATCGTGATAATTAACATGCCCCTGTTACCACCGCAGGTGATAACAGGGTTGATCCACATGTAATAAGGCGCATGTCTGTTTTCTCAGAACTCAGGACGGTCGTTGTATAATCCCTGCGAACCGCCAAAAGGACGGCGGGTCACAGGGGCATGTTCGACGTAGGTCACGGGGTATATTTCATTGCTGAGTTAACTGAATAACCAGAAACCAACCAACAGAGACTCTCATCGCTGCATTTTTAATTCGGGATTTCCATGAAAGCCTTAGCGTATTGGGCTTTCCGATAGTAGTTTATTCGAAACTGACTATTTGTGCGCAACGAATGGTTAACGTGTTGACAACGGAACAGGGGAAGTACGATGAAACGACTGACTCTCATCATTACTCTCAGATCGGAAGAGCGTCGTGTAGGGAAAGAGTGTAGATCTCGGTGTTCGCCGT
>CAJVXH010000142.1 GCA_913009835.1 uncultured bacterium | reverse complement strand
ATGTACTAGACGTGGTTTGTGTGATGTATTTTTTTTTTTTTCAAGCAGAAGACGGCATACGAGATATATCAGTGTGACTGGAGTTCAGACGTGTGCTCTTCCGATCTATGGTTGCGGCCAGACGCATGATCTCATCATCAGGATCTCTCTTGTCCACACCAATCTTGCGGAGGAAAGCTTCGCTGGTTATGACCTTCGTAAGATCCAATGGATCTGCAGTAGAAATAAACTGATAGGATATCCGATCACGAAGGGTATTTTCAAGATTCTGAACCGTTTCGAGCAGAACCCTGTCAGAACCGATCACGCGACGGGCATCCTCTGCCTCAATCCGATCGATCTCACGCTGTACGATGTAGTACCGCCCTATTCCGACCACGCACACCACCACAATCAGAAGGAGCAGCAAACTCGAAATTGTATCTAAATGACGGTTGTTCACAGTTCCCTCACGACGATTGCTTGATCAGAGTCAGTGTGCTAATGGTGAAGACAAACGAATGTGAGTCCCACGCACGCTGACCACGACGGCCTACATTGCCTATCTGATTATCCATCTTGAACTCTTCCATG
Source organism: uncultured bacterium (assembly GCA_913009835.1). GTDB lineage: Bacteria > Electryoneota > Electryoneia > Electryoneales > Electryoneaceae > BMS3BBIN04. The sequence goes on along the minus strand of CAJVXH010000142.1, from coordinate 9,158 downwards.
GTAATCAGACGGTTCGACTTCTCTATGTCGTTTAACAATTCACCAAACTCAGTGTAGGTACACTCCACGACAATATCGTACGATGCACGCACGTAATCGTGTCGCGAAGCAGATCGCATGTCTGGCTCCAGCGATACCAGCACTATACTGCGATCTTGAATCAGACCAGTCATGTACTCAAGAAAATCAAGGCTTGCGCCCTGTGCCAGACTGTCCTGACGGCTAATCGCCAGATTATGGTCAATCAAGTCCGAAACAAGATCCAACTCTGAGGCAATGATCTCAGCAGAAATTAACTTCTCATTTCGCGCTTCGATACGACGGTCCAGCTCGTCTACCAGATCCGGAAGTTTGGGATACTCAATCCGGTAATAATACAGTAGACCCAGACCTGCCACCAACAGAATCAGGACTAAATAAATGAGCTTTTTCATTGATCAACCTCCCAATTGGCGTGATAGACGATCAGAGCGATCGTTAGAACCACCAACAGCTTGAGACGCACGTACTGTCCCAGCTGAACCTAAACGGCAAGTGATCGTGAAATGCAACAGCTCCTGCCCATCCTCTGTATCTCGCTCAGAACTCTTGAATTTGATGTCCCGGAAATCTTCCATGAAACGCGGCGTTGCACGCAAACGGTCCATCAGAAGCTTAACCTTGTCAAATTCTTTCTCATGGGCCACGATATCGGTCAGCGCCGAAATTGTGAATACTCCACGGTCAAACTGCAACTTCGTAATCGCCATATGCTCCGGCAGAAGATCTGCTATCGCGGCGAACTTCTTCGTCCAGAGAACACGCTCCGCATCGAGACGAGCCAGAGCGAGCACATCCTGCTTGCTCACATTCTGCCCAGCTTTCTGCAAAGAGTCGATTCTCGCAACGATATGCTCAAATTGATCTTCCTTGGTGTCCACGATCTCACGCATACGCTGGTCTACCCTGTATGTGAGACCCATGGTCGCCAAAACCAGAAGAGTGATAACGGTCAGAGTGATCCGCTCGCGTAAACTACGCTTGCGTTCAAGCCGTTGAGCATACCCTTCCAGCCGGTTCAGGTTAATCTTGAACTGCTTTACCATGGCTTAATGCTCCCGAATAGCAAGGCCCACAGCGGCTGTGTACTGAGCCGGATGACCATCACCGTTGCCCTCGACCATTTCCATTTGCGCAAACGGATCGAACGCTTCAACATCAGCCCGAAACTTCTTCTCGAGATAGGCTTGGAGGTCTTTCATAGCTGCACCACCACCTACGAGAACGAACTTGTTGAACTGGCTCTGGCCCGTTTCTTTCACATAATAACGCAACGTCCGGTTGACCTCATCCCCGAAACGGTCCAGAACGTTCTTGCTAGCCAGACGAAGACCACCTTCGCCAGCATCCACACGTTCCAGATCAGGTTCCAGACCCTGTTCAGCCTTCACCTTCTCAGCCTCAAGGAATTTCAAACCATACTTCTCCATGAGATCCTCGGTGAAAACCGCACCACCTACAGATACGTCGCGGGTGAAGAACATGTCCTTACGCCCGAGAAGTGTGATGGAAGTTTTACGGCAGCCGACATCCAGAAGGACAACCAAGCCTTCTTCAGGTAAATCATTGAATGCCAGGTAAGCATTCGAAACCGCCAAAGATTCTACGTCGACTATGGTAGGACGAATATCGACCTCACGTAACAACCCAAGATGACTTTCAAACGCCTTCTTGGAGGATGCTACGATCAACACTCGAACCTGGTCAGATTCTTCCAGATGATCACCCAGAATCTGATAATCGACTTGCGTCTCACTGCCATCCAATGGAATGTGCTTCCGTGCCTCGAGAAGCATTGCAGAGGCCATTTCCTTTTCCTGAAGAGGAATCGCAGAAATTTCCTTTGCCGCAATCTGAGGGCTGTCAACTAGTGATCGCAGATCCTTCTGTTTGCGAGGCGAGAGCTTGAATGAGCGGAACAGATCAACCACTACCGGGCCTATCTGACTCCGCTTCGGTCCATCCGGATCGTACTGAGTGGATCCATCCCACAAGGGACGAATGCCATGATGCAGCAGACGGTAGCGATTGGCACTTACTTCAACCACAACCGTCTTCACCGAGTGATAACCGATGTCCAGCCCTACACGTACTTTCTTGCCGAAGGCCATGTTCCTTCCCGTGCTAGCGTATTCGAAACATCTTCTTTAATCAAATCAAAGTAACTCAGTTTCATCCTCTCGCAAAACGAGAGCACTCCATCTCTTTCAAGCATGAAACTATCAAATGCTATCCAGCTAACTACCAACCACCTGAACAATTCGCAGACAATCCTAAAACTCAAACCGCAAAAGACTCAGACAGTAAAAATGTCCGTGATTGGAGTATCTGGCCAGATATTGAGTCCTGATACTGCGCTAGTGCAATGTGAATGACCCAAAAGTCTACCCAACACATCCGGCCACTATATAGAGCATATGAAGCTGAGAAAATGCCTCTGGCTCCAATACTCAGCATAATTTAATTCTTCAACTGAAAATGCAGGGATCTGTGTGATGTCGACGAACCCAATAAGCAACATCACGAGCTCATCATAAGATCATGGGAAGGGTGGTAATGCTGGCAATAATCTCAGCCCACTTAGAATCCCGTGTCCCCTTTGTCACACCCCGTGGAACAGAGATGTGAAATTGAGATTCTGTGAACTTAATAGCTTGCCTGAGATGCATCGTCAGTCACCCAATCCTGATGTATCTCCTGGATATCCAGAATCACAAATCAGGGTAACTGGCAAAATCGACATTCTCCCCTGGCCCTGCTGTAGTCCCGTTGCCACCCGTACGTTGCAACACATTCATCAAAACTTCAGCGACCGCTCCCACATCCCTATCTATGGAGATTGATCCCCTCAATCCCATTGCTGCTTGCCACTTTTACCGCAACTCATTCAGACTTCTGATACTCCGCCCAACTACTCGTCACCTCAAAGAACACATTTCCATCCTCATCTTGCGCAGCAAGATAAAGAGGTGGCGGGTTAGTCTGAAGTCGGAAATCGTAGTCGTAACTCTTGTCGTAGCCAGTTCCGCCACAGTTGGATCGACGAACATAGCCGCGACGTTTCTGAGCTATTGCCCCACGAATGTATATATAGCCGCGAAGGTCAGAAGGACCTTCGTCATATAAATAGGTGCCATGATCCCAGGCTGCCATAAGAGGCTCATCGTTACACAGATTAGTTCCGGTAACTATGTCGTTCTGATGCTCAAAAGTGAAGGATTGTCCTAACGCAACCATGCCGGCTGTGATTACAATATCACTTCCATTAGACGAATTAGCCTTCCCGTTCGCATAGGAATCACGAATGACGATGTTGGATTCGCTGATGAGACCGAGGATGTTCGGTGAGCCTTCAGGAATAATTGGATTTAGAGGGTCGACACCTGCGTACATGACATTATCGATCAAATACATATTTCCCGCACAGGCAATAGTACTCTTGCCCTGGATGCCACTACCCTTGATATACAGAGTACCATCGAAGAACGCGATGGAATTGGCTGAATATGGGAAAGATTGATAAACTGCGTCATCGGGAGGTGTAGAACCTGCACCAGCTTCCCAGGAACACCACTGCCAACTACCATCCCTTCCTTCCATCTGAAACAGAAGGCTACCATTATCATCATCGACGAAAAGCTGAGCACCATCACGAATGTCTTGAGCAGTTTCGGGGAAGAATACTTCTGGAACATTGAATTCCGGATCAAATTCGAAGTGCGCGCCACCCATATTATTGCGCCTGAAATCATCTTGGCTGGAACTTATCGGGCCATAGAATACCGGGTTATTCTTTATCCCGATGTAATCATTGGAGTGAACACGACCATATAGGGTATCACCAGTGAAGAACCAGATGATATCGTCATCGCCGAAAGGACCTTCTACGGTTTCGGTATCCGAGAGGTACATGTAGTTTGCGAAGGTGCGCATCTGACTACGGAGGGTATACTTGGTCTTGACCTGCACATCCTCCCCGCTAGGGGAGGTAAACTCTACTATTCCAACAGCGGAAGCGTCCCAGGCACCCGTCTTGACAAATTCAGATTCCTCGAGCTGGTAGAGAGTCGATTCCTGAGATATCATGGCTTCATTGTAAAAACCGGTGAATTCACCGTAGTCCTGACGACGACCATCAGGTAATGCCTCAGACGCAGCCGTCAACTCAGTGATTTTCTTCGATCTCAGGAGAGCCATTCCCTTCTCAATAGCTCCCCGTTGAGCGATGTAGTACGCTTGTGAACGCGCTAGATCATACTTTGCCTCATAAGCCTCGTCAGCAGCCCATTTCATGAATGCCCCACCTGTTACAACCAGTATGAGCATAAGAATCACCGAGTAGAGTATTACACTACCCTTCCGATCCTTCTTCAACAGTGCCTTTGACATGCTTACCTCCGCTCCCAGTTCATGAACCTCAGTGCGCGCACTCATCCTCTCAGGATACTCTTGATGTGTCTATCAGCTCTCCAAGTGCTAACTGTCTCTAAATAGTAAACGGATCAGTCTACTACCATCTCTGACCAACTACTTGTCACCTCGAAGAAAACATTCCCATCCGCATCCTGCGCTGCAAGATAGAGCGGCGGAGGATTAGTCTGAAGACGGAAATCGTAGTCGTAACTCTTGTCGTAGCCGGTTCCGCCACAGTTTGATCTACGAACGTAGCCGCGACGTTTCTGGGCAATAGCGCCTCGCACATAGATGTATCCGCGAAGATCCTGTTGACCATAATTGTAGACGCCATGATCCCACGATGCCATAAGCGGCTCATTCTGGCAACTATTCCCTCCACCTTCCTGATCGTTCTGATGCTCAAAAGTGAACGATTGACCTAAGGCGACCATGCCTGCCGTGATCACAATATGTGCTCTGTTATGCGGAGAATCAGCGCCATTCGGACCACCATTTCCTTTGCCATTAGCATCGCTGTCACGAATAACGATGTTGCCCTCACTGATGAGACCAAGGATGTTGGGTGAATCCTCAGGAATGGTCGGTATTCCACTGGGAACATCAGCGTACTTTATGTTGTCAACCAAGTACATGTTGCCACCACAGGCAATCGTACTTTTGCCCTGGACATAATCACCCTTGATATAGAGTACACCCTCGAAGAACGCTATGGAATTGGCACTGTATGGGAAAACGTCCTGAGCCAGAATATTCTCAAGTGTTGGTTCCGTACCGTTGCCCGCCGCCCACTCGTACCACACCCAACTACCTGCATTTCCCTCTATCTGGTGTAGCAGTAGACCATCTTCGTCGGTCATATAAAGCTGAGCTCCAGCGCGGATATCTTCTGCTGTTTCAGGAAAAAATACTTCCGGAACTTCAAATTGCGGATCGAATTCAAAATACGCGTTGGCTGCGTTTTCGCGAAACTCGTCCTTGCAGGTACTCACAGGCCCGTAGAATACAGGCCTTTGCTTAATCCCGATGTAATCATTGGAGTGAACACGACCATAAAGGGTATCGCCTGTGAAGAACCAGATTACCTCATCTCCACCACCGCCCGGTATATCAACCGTTTCAATGTCCGTGAGGTACATGTAGTTTGCAAAGGTGCGCATCTGGCTGCGCAAGGTACATCTGCTTTTCACCTGAACAGGCGTTCCGTTGGGCGTTGTGTATTCGACAATACCTACAGAGGATGCGTCCCAGGCACCCGTCTTGACGAATTCAGATTCCTCAAGATTATAGAGAGTCGATTCCTGAGATATCCTGGCTTCATTGTAATAGCCGATGAAATCGCCATATTTCTGGCGACGACCATCAGGTAATGCTTCAGACGCAGCCGTCAACTCAGTGATTTTCTTCGATCTCAGGAGAGCCATTCCCCTCTCAATAGCTCCCTTTTGAGCGATGTAATGCGCCTGTGAACGAGCTAGATCATACCGAGCCTGATAGGCTTCATCAGCAGCCCACTTCATGAATGCCCCACCAGTCACTACCAGGATGAGCATCAGAATCACCGAGTAGAGTATTACACTACCCTTGCGATCCTTCTTCAATTCTGTATTCACCATTCTAAACCTCCGTTCGGCATGTGAATGCCCGGGGATCAGATACTTACTGATCTAATGCTACTGTCAACCGTTGTTTGCGCAGACTACCAAAACAAATCCGGTTGTCAGCACATAAAATTTCGCTAAAAACCTCAGCGACTATCATTCTTCCTGCTGACCGGGCGGCTTGATGGTCGGCCAGCGATCATTATAAACAAACGCCGAACCCGCAAACGGCATCACTTTTTCGTATACACTTCTTCCGCCAAGAAATCCTGAATAGTGGCGATACGTCAAATTGAATTTTATCGACAGAAAATAATCTGTAAAAACGGAATCCTGATTACTGGTAATGTTATACCACCTGCGTGTTTTGAATATTCTGAATGTCTCTGGATCTACAGAGAATTCGTCATCGGGGTCAATATTCTGGGGTGGAAAAAATTCATTCTGAGTTGGTCGGTCATCAATACGAATGTGGGGAAATCTTGAATTGTAGTCGTATTCGAACTCGTATAGCCGTATGTTACGAAGAGATTCGGGAAGCTTATACTGGGCTGGTTCCATGAACTGGACTTCGGCTTCTCCGGGGGCGGACACGCGCGTTAACTCCACTTCGAATCCATTGCGCATTTTCTCAACAAACTGGTCGGTGTACCAGTGTCCCCACTCCTCAGCCTCTCGCACCTCCCAGGAGATATGCATCTGCTCGGTGACATCAACGAGCAGAATGATGAAGCCGAGAAATAAGCCGGCGGAGATCGCGATGACGGTCACCATCTCGATCAGGCTGAATCCTGGACGTTGTCTGTGCATAATCATAAGTCTCCTTACCGCGAGAGCCGTGCGAGTGTCTCAACTATCAGTAATTGAACAACCGCTACTAATTTCAAATATTCGCTAGTCATCTCCCGCATAATTCGTTGGTTCAGCCTGTAACCAATATCCGACTAAAGAGTATTTGATTTCAGCGTCGGGTACACCAATAGACCAACTCGGTTCTGTATACGTGATCTCTACGGGTATTTCCCAGTATCGCTGCTCTGTAGTCGGAGTGTTCACCATGTCGTGATGGCTAATAGGCTTGCGCACTATCTCACCCATGAGGTTGTCAGATTCATCGGTCGGATCTCGCTCATCAATCAAAACTGGACGAGGATCCATAGTATTTCTCATCTCGTCGCGGGTAGGCATGGCAATATGAATCCGCCCCTGCCAATACTCGATCTCAGCGCGTAAGTGCTGGTTTGCCATCATACGATGACGCTGACGCTGGAGCTGACCATAAGAATTGAAAATTGCGATACTCGTCCCTACGGCCGCCGTGCCGACAACAATTATCCCAACGATAAGCTCAACCAGAGTCATCCCTCGGCGGGATTTCCCCAACCCGAATGACCATCTCCTGTTAAAGATGCGGTACATGACGCCTCCGTGCTTGCCTGTCGTCGTCCGTCCAACGGCGTCCATCAATTCCAGCAAACTGTAAAATCAACACATCCGACAAACACTGTCCGCCCGATCTTCAACAGCGATCAAGCTGGAAAATGATTGCGTTGGTTCCAGCTACGCCGATAAATCAACAGCGAACAACTTGGGATTATCAGCAATAAATGCCGCTGTCTCACGATCAATCTTGCCCTGACTGAGCAGACGCTGCAGATCCTGATCAAGAGAGTGCATACCTTCCTTACCACCGGACTGCACCACCGAAGATATCTGGTAAATCTTGTCTTCACGGATGAGGTTACGAATCGCAGTGTTTGCAACCATGATCTCAGTCGCAACGACCCGTCCATTCCCACCCTTCAACGGCAGCAGCTTCTGCTGCACAACAGCCTGCAGTGATTCGGCCAACATCGAACGCACCTGCGTCTTCTGAGAAGCAGGGAAGATGTCGATAATACGGTCAATCGTCTTGGCCGCACCACTGGTGTGCAATGTGGCTAACACCAAGTGACCCGTCTCAGCGGCAGTCAACGCCAGGGAGATGGTCTCCAGGTCGCGCATTTCGCCAACGAGAATCACATCCGGATCCTCACGCAAAGCGCTGCGCAACGCATTAGCAAAACTGTGGGTACTCGCACCAAGCTCACGCTGATTGATCATACTCTGCTTGGAGGAGTGGAAAAATTCGACCGGATCCTCGACTGTGATAATATGAACCTTCTTATTATCATTGATCTGGTCGATCATCGTGGCCAACGTGGTGCTCTTACCAGAACCCGTAGGGCCGGTCAGAAGCACCAAACCACGGTCTCGCATTGACATCTCCCGGAGTGTTTCCGGAAGTCCAAGTTCCTCAAAGGAGTGAATCTCTTCCGGAATTGTCCGGAAAACACCACCAATACCTTCGATTTGCTCGAAAATGTTAATACGGAATCGAGCAATCCCCTCTAACTTGAAACTGAGGTCAATCTCCTTCATCTCCTCGAAACGCTCACGCTGATCCTCGTTGAGAATCTCAAAGATCGCTGAACGCAGCTCATCGTTCTCTGAGCGCGGGAGATCAAGCTTCTGTAGTAATCCATGAATACGAATCATCGGGATCGAACCCGAAGACAAGTGCAAGTCTGATGCACCCTGGCCCACGGAAAACCGTAGCAGGTCTGGAATCTTCACCTCGGCCTCACAAAATCAAAGTTGCCCGTGAAATCGAATCGGCCAGCTTCCACATCAAAATTGCGGAAGCTGGACCTGACACCTTACCATAATCCGACTATGGATTATTCGCCTCCGTCATTATTCGGTAAACCGTAACCGAAGAATTTACCCTGAAGAATGTCGTAACGGACTGTCTTTCCTGAACCTCCAGCCATCTCATCAGTAGAGGTTGCGGTAATATCCTCTTCCGAAATCTCGAAATTCCACTTCAGATGGACTGATTCATCAATCGTCAGGTAGCCGCCAGTTTCCAGATCGGAAGAGCACACGTCTGAACTCCAGTCACACTGATATATCTCGTATGCCGTCTTCTGCTTGAAAAAAAAAAAAAAAATAGAAAGAAGAAAAAAAAAAAAAAAAAAACAACAGATATGAGAGCAGCAATATAGACAGTAGATTGTAGTTACGACGTATGATATACGATGAGACAAAGAACACCATATCTAC
>CAJVXH010000141.1 GCA_913009835.1 uncultured bacterium | reverse complement strand
ACCCCGCACCCTGCGTCACAGGCTCAACCGGTGAGCCACCGCCGGTGGTATAAAGGGCCGAAGAGCAACCTATGCGAGGCCGCCATGCAACGCCGATCGTTTATCAAGGCCCTCTCCGGTCTCGCCCTGGACCCTGCTGTCGGTTGCGCCCCCCCGCAGCCCCCCGTTCCGGCGCTAATCACGCCCATGTCCCACGAGCCGAAAACGAGGCGGTGGCATATCGGCTGGATAACGGTCTGACGGCGGGAGGGGCGTCGTGAGGCTGAAGAACGATCCCAGTTCGTGGGGGCGGGTGCGGTTCACTGCCAACGTGCCGACGTGAATACATGCCGACCGGCTCTATGATCGTGGAGGAGATGTTTCATCTGGTACATATCGCGAGCATCGTGGAAGTGGATATCAGCGTGCGCAAGCAGGCAGTATTGATGTCGGGTATCTGCGTAAGAGGCCGGAGCACTAACCTTGCCGATGAGACCGATTAGAGACTCACGACATGGGGGTGCGATGATGATATGTAGCCGTATGTGCGACGTAAGAATATGGTACTGGCAAACGAACCAATGTAGGCGTATACCGGATCAAGGTTGCCCTGCGCCTGGATGAAATTGCCGGCGAAGGCGAGACCCTCGTCTACGATTGCGATTTCGGCGACAGTTGGGAATATGACCTCAAGATCGAGAGGATTTTTTCGGAGTAGGAAAGCATGCACTACCCGCGCTGTACCAAGGGAAAGCGCGCCTGCCCGCCGGAGGACTGCGGTAGCCCGTGGGGCTACGCTGAGCTGATCTGCCCAGGGCCATCAAAAACCCGAAACACGAAGAACATGAGGGACTGCTGGAATGGCCAGATTAGGGGTTTCGATATTGGCGGGAAGGTTGGTCCAAGTGTTGCGCGTTGGTGTTTGGCCCTAGTTATATCCGGCCTTGAGCCATCAGCTTTAATGTTTTGAACGGAAGGATTCGCTGTTGCGTGGTTTCGAGGATAAAGAATGGACTTTGAAAACGAATTTGAAAGGCTTACTGGTTTCAAACCATTGAAGTGGCAGTCTCGCTTGTATGCAGAATATTTTGCTTTAGGGATGATCCCGGCTACCGTCGATATTCCCACCGGCCTTGGCAAGACCTCAGTCATGGCGATCTGGTACTTGGCGCTGAAAGCAGGCGCGGACTTGTCGCGGCGTCTGGTCTATGTGGTGGATCGTCGAGCCGTGGTTGATCAAGCGACGACGGTTGCCGACGAGATCAAGACAAGGTCGGCCGACGAAGAATTGCGGGTGAGCACGCTTCGCGGACAGCATGTGGACAAACGGGAATGGCTTGAAGATCCGACCGCGCCTGCCATTATTGTCGGTACTGTCGATATGATCGGGTCCCGCCTCCTGTTTTCCGGATATGGCGTGTCACACAAGATGCGTCCTTATCATGCAGGAATGTTGGGAGCAGATACGCTGGTCGTGCTCGACGAATCGCATCTTGTACCGCCCTTCGAGCGGCTGCTTGAGGCGATTGAAACCGGCGCCGAGCTCCTCGGAACGCACGACAAGGCGGATCGTGGAATCGTGCCTCCATTCAGGCTTCTCTCTCTGTCCGCAACTGGGCGGGAACGCAAGGGAATAGTTTTTCGCCTAGAGAAAGAGAAGGGAGATCTTGATGATGATGTCGTCAAAGCTCGTCTTAGCGCAAAAAAACAGTTGACCATCGAACCAATAGATGGTGAAAAGTTGGAAAATGCGCTCGCTGAACGGGCTTGGGCGCTTTCCGGTGAAGGAAAGACGGCCGTTCGCGTTCTTATCTATTGCCACAGCCGAGAAGTGTCGGATAAGACAAAGAAAGAAATTGAAGTTAAGGCGAAGGGTGACAGAAAGAATGACATCCCGAAGACCAATATTGAAACCGAACTTTTCGTCGGCGCACGGCGAGTCAAAGAGCGGGTCGATGCCGCCGGAAGGTTGAAGATGCTCGGATTTCTCGCGGGCAGCGATGTCAAGCTCAAAAGACCTACCTTCCTTATCGCCACTTCCTCGGGAGAGGTGGGTGTCGACCTTGATGCAGATCACATGGTCTGCGACCTGGTTCCTTGGGAACGCATGGTCCAGCGGCTGGGGCGTGTCAACAGGCTTGGGAACGGGGACGCACAAGTCATTCTGGTTCATGGGGGGGAACCAAAACCGAAGAAGCCGGACGACCCAAAACCAGATGAACGGCGCGCAATGATTGCTTGGTGTGGTTTGCAACTTCTCGGCAACCTACCGAAAAGCAACAGTATTGACGTGAGCCCTGGTGCTTTGAGGGAGCTTAAACTACGCGCAGAAAAAGATTCCAAGCTTCAGAAGGAGGTGGAATCGTCGACGACACCGCCACCGCTCTATCCGGCGCTCTCCCGCGCACTAGTCGACGCTTGGTCGATGACATCCCTGGAAAGGCATACCGGACGGCCGGAAGTTCCACCTTGGTTACGCGGCTGGATTGTGGATGATGCGCCGCAGTCCACTGTTATCTGGCGCAAGTTCATGCCAGTGCGCACCGAAGGAGGTGAGTCAACGAAGAAAGAAGTGGAAGACTTCTTCGAAGCGGCTCCGCCGCATCTGAGTGAGAAGCTCGAAACTGAATCATGGCGTGTTGTCACCTGGATGGTGGCGCGAGCTGGAAGGTTATGGAAGGCTAGAGAACTTGGGGGCGATGATATCGTTGCCTTTGCGCTCGCCCCTGACGGTGAACTGCGCAAGCACTATCACCTTCGTGATCTTTCAGAATGCGACGGTGACAAGAAGCGAAGAAAGGAGCTCGAAAAGGATCTTGCGGAGGCGACGCTCGTTGTTGATGTGCGGTTTGGTGGGTTGAAGGATGGGTTGCTCGATGGCGATGCGGATGGCGAAGACGTCCGCACCGCTGACGATGGCCTCGAATGGCCGGTCGATATTCGCTTTCGTATCCGCACTGTTACGGGAGATAATGCCCTGGATTCTACCGGTTGCATCACATATTCTTTTGCGACAAGACTCTCCGGAGAAGGTGAAGATGTCGAGCGCCTTCTCGTCGAAACGGAAACGACGGAAGAAAGTCGATCCACGTCTCCACGACCGCAATTGCTGGACGAACATCATTCCTGGACGGAAAAGCAAGTACGCCGGATTGCCAAGGTGATCGATCTCCCCGACGATTATGCAGAAGCCCTCGCTATCGCTGCGCGTCTGCACGACGAGGGTAAGAAGGCCGTGCGCTGGCAGAGAGCCTTCAACGCACGGAAAGACGGCATTTATGCAAAGACCAGGGGGCCGCTTGTCCGGCCCCGTCTCAGCGGTTACCGCCATGAGTTCGGGTCACTGCTCCATGCGGAACGTGACGAAGCGTTCAAGGGATTGCCGTCCGATCTGCAAGAACTCGTATTGCACTTGATCGCCGCCCATCATGGCCGCGCGCGGCCGGTGATTGGAACCGAAGGCTGTGACGATGCGCCGCCATCCTTGCTCGAAACACGCGTACGCGAGACGGCCTTGCGCTTCGCACGGCTACAGAAACGTTGGGGACCCTGGGGGCTCGCTTGGTGGGAGGCGCTACTGCGCGCCGCCGACCAGGAATCGTCACGTGAGAACGACCGAAGGAGGGGTGCCAATGGCGGAATCTGACATTCCTGTCGATCTCTTCAATCCAGGCCAAGTCTTCGCCTGTCTCGGTTTCCTCGAAGCCGCAGATATTCTACTCGGGGACGCCGAAGGCGGGTTCGACTGGTGCGACGAGGGGGATGTAAGATTCTGCCTGCGCGCCAAGGACGACAAGAACCCCTTCGCAGTTGTGCTGGCGTTTTTGGCGGAGGCGGAGATCAAGCGGTTTGGACCGGTAGGTTATGCCGATCCTCCGTCCAAGAAAGGGAAAGGGAGCCTGGCTCAACACGATAGTGATGGGGATGATGAGCCAGACTCCGAATCGGAAGCTAAGGGCTCCGTGATAGACTTGTCTGAGACTTTTTGCGCAGGGAAAGGGGATCGAATGACACTTCCTATCCGCATCTCCAGTGGCAACCAACACATTGTCGAACTTGACCACTGGGCTGATGGGTCTGGCCGCGAAACCTTCAAGCTTTATTCGGGTAACCGTTCTGCAGACAGTGTTGCTCGGGCGATGTTGAAAGGAGTGCGCAGAAAGCCATCGAAAAAGCAGAGACAGAATAATCAGCCCGGTGATCTAAAATCAAGAGGCCTTACGCAGCTATGGGACGAAGATCATAGAAAGCTGACAGAAGATCCACTTAACGTCCTTACTCCGATAGGTGGTAGTTTCAATTTTGATCCGCGCGGAACCTGGACGGCAATAGACGCAGGTTATTCACCGAACGATCAAAAACCTAAACATGGCGTAGAATCGTCCCCAGTTGTCGAATTTCTCGCAGCGTGGGGTCTTGAGCATGCGCGACCCAAACTCTTCAGGGATCGGCAAGTTCGCTATGCGGCTTGGGGGATGGTGTTATCTCCAATACTTGCACGCGTTGCGCTGACCGGAAGCATTCCTTCATTATCAATAAGACGTTTCCATTTTGTACTTGGTTCTTCCGGTAAGAACAAAATCGTCACTTTCGCTGAAGAGGATATTTAGCCATGGCCGAAGCAATGACCTTGACGCATGACCTCATCAATTCCTGGGCCGACGATCAGGACGGCCCGGTCGCTATCCACCTGAAGCAGAATCTCGAGCCAGTCGAGGAGGGCGAGTACACGGTGATCTTCCCGCCCACCTATGCTGATATCGGCTACAATATTGATATACTGTCGAACGGAACGAAGGTCGTTACCATCGACAGTGTCGGCTCCCAAGCTAATCGCATAGAACCAATCTTCAAGGAAGAGCCGTATTCTTCGTTTGTGCCGCAGATTGAAATCGAACTATCTGAAGAAGAAGGCGATGACAATAAGTATGTTGTGAAACGTTCGCTACTTGATCTGGCGCATCGGATTGCTGATGCGGTCATTCAATCGACGCCGACATTGGCGCCCGACGTCTCGAAGGCATTCCTCGCGTTGAAGCAGCGAGGAGATGCCGGACCGATCTGTAGACTTGCGCCGACCTCGCTTTTGTTCGGTGTTTGGGACTCCCGTGGTGGTACGGGCGAAAAACGTCCCCGCCTAGTTCGCTCGATCATTCGTGCCTGGGACGTCCAACCCCTCTATGCGGCAGCACAATTCAATTCTATCTGGAAAGAACTCGATAATAGTCAGAAGGCCGAATTAAAGAAGGAAGCCGAGGCAAAGAAAACGAAACTTTCTGAGAAAGGTTTTGCGGATGCTCCCGCAACGTTCCGAAAGGTGAGTCAGGGCGCCGCTGGGCACATGCATGAGTTTAGGGACGGTCTGCCCAATCCGGAACGTCGCGTCTTGGGCGGTGTCCTAACATCAGGACCGATTGAGCGAGACGTTACTGTCAACCTTGTTGCGCTCCGAAAGTTAGAAGGTGAGGATGATCAAAAGACAAAGGAAGTTCGGCATTATATCCTATCAATTGCCTTGCTCGCGGCGACAGCCGACTTCGATCTCTATCTGCGCGAAGGTTGCCATCTAAGGGTTGCGGGCGAGGATCGGTGGGTTTCGGTGCCTCGTCGCGGTGAACGCGTTTGTGTCGACCTGGAATCAGATAATGCTCGGAAGGAACTTCTCAAATATGCTGAAGCCGCGGTCGAACCGTTCAAGGCGAATTGGCCGGAGGAGCTTATGCACAAGTTTGATTTGAAGGAAGCCAAAAAGCTTTTGGCCAAAAAGACCGATGAAGAAGAAAGCGGGGCCTGATCCATGCCTTGCCTTCTTGTTGCTATATGCTTTCACGATGGCCGCTATCACGGACTTAATACAGAAGGTCGCTCGGAGTGGCCGCCATCGCCGGCGCGGCTGTTCCAGGCATTTGTCGCTGGTGTTGCCAAAGGGGCGGTTCTTTGCAAAGAGGACCGGGACGCACTTGCGTGGTTGGAGCAGCTCGATGCACCGGTCATCGCGGCGCCCGCTGTGCGCAAGGGCCAGTCTTTCAGGCACTTCATGCCGAACAATGATCTTGACACCGTCGGTGGTGATCCCACACGCATCGGTGAGATTCGAACGGCAACCAAGCGATTCCACCCACAGATTTTTGATCTGGGAGCGCCTTTCCTCTATGTGTGGTCGTTCAAGCATGGCGCGGAGCATGCTGAAAGGATGTGCGATGTCGCTGAACGGCTCTACCAATTAGGGCGAGGAGTCGATATGGCCTGGGCAGTCGCCGAGGTTCTCGATGCGGATGAAGCCGAGGCTAGGCTTTCTAGTCATCCCGGCGCTATCCATTACCCTGTCGCGAATGGTGGTGGCCGCGCGCTTTCATGTCCACTTCCGGGATCGCTCAACAGCTTATTTGACCGCTATAAGAAAGGTCAAACCCGGTTCAAGACAAGGAGAGAGGCGGCCCCAACGAAAAAAGATCCATCTGGGAGAAAGGTGACGGGCCAAACTCTTTCGCAGCCGCCAAAACCACGCTTCCGCCAAGTTTCCTACGATAACCCGCCGGTACGGTTTCTTTACGAATTGCGCGACATGACGGAAAGCGCCGGTTTTCTTCCCTGGCCGCTTATGGAAGCAGTGCGGCTTGTAGAGACCGTACGCAATGGTGCAGCGACAAGACTCAAAGAGGAGTTGCCCGGAAAGGCCGATACTATCGTGCGGATGTTTGGCCTTTGTCGAGACACGACCGAGGCCGACAAAGCCGGTCGTATCCGTATCATCCCTTTGCCATCCATTGGGCATCAGCATGCCGATCACGGAATCCGGCGCCTGCTAGTTGAAATCCCACGTGACTGTCCCGTTGCCGCCAATGATATCGCTTGGGCCTTTTCCGTAACTAGAGGCTTCAATGAGTCAACCGGAGAAATATCTTGGATGCTCGTCTCCACTGAGAAAGGAGGGATGCTCAACCAGTATGGTATTGGTAATGACAATCAGGTCGGATTTCGGTGCTGGCGCACGGTAACGCCCATGGCCCTTCCGGTCGCGCGACCGCATGGTCGAAAAGAAGGAACCGAACGTGTGGACATCGAGCGCGGTGCGGCGGCGGCTGTTACCCAGGCGCTACGTCACGTCGAGATCACGTTCAAGCCCGCGTCTATCCGTGTTCAGCGCGAGCCGCTCGATGCGAAGGGCGTGCGCGCGGAAAATTTCGCCATCGGGACACGTTTCGTTTCTGCTCGACTATGGCATGTTGAAATCAACTTCACACAACCCATTGTCGGTCCTTTGCTTGCTGGCGATGGCAGATATTTGGGCCTCGGCCTGATGAGGCCGGTCAAGCGGGTAGAGGGAGCCCTCTCCTTCGTTGTAGTCGACGGTTTGTCACTTCTTGCCAGCTCGCAATCGGTAACGCGCGCTTTACGCCGGGCC
Source organism: uncultured bacterium (assembly GCA_913009835.1). Taxonomy (GTDB): domain Bacteria; phylum Electryoneota; class Electryoneia; order Electryoneales; family Electryoneaceae; genus BMS3BBIN04. The sequence continues at coordinate 2,360 of CAJVXH010000141.1, read as the reverse complement.
GTGATGTCACTTGTGCAGAACCGGCTTGGGCAACAGACCAAGCTGCCCACGTTCTTCAGCGGCCATGAAGCAGACGGCTCTCCGGCGCGCCGGGGTGGCAGGTCGCATTTGGCCTTTGCTTTCGATCAAGCCAGACAGAGGCTGCTTGTCATCGCTCCCCATTTGCTGGGAAGGCGGCAGCCACGCAAAGAGGAATGCGAGAATCTGAGACTTCTTGATGCTGCGCTCTCCGACTTTCGCGAATTGCGTGCGGGGTCCGCGGGTCTACTCCGGCTGGAGCCTTCGACCATTGTCGAAGATGACGATCCGATTTTTGTGTGTGCGAAGACCTGGATTACCCAGACAGACTATTTTCCAACGCGATATAGTAAAGGTGCAACACCTGAACAGGCGATTATCGCTGATGTAGGGCTTGAACTACGTCGCCGTGGATTTCCGATACCGGCGGGCATCGACAAGATAAGTGTGTGTCGCGGGCCGGGGGGCGGCCTCAGCGCCCAACTGAGGTTGGTATTCTCGACGGCCATCGGAGGGCCGTTATTGCTGGGAAAGGCCTGCAACTTCGGAAGTGGGCTCTTCGTCGGCGTCAGGTAGCTCGAAACTGTCCTCATTGCCATCGCGTTTGCTTTAGGCTATCACTTCGACCTCTAGATGTTTACGGACGCCAAGCGAGAGATGTCATTGAAGAGTGCAATACGCAGGCCAAATAGGCGCGATCGCTTGGAAGTAAACTATCCTCGAATGGCGAGCCCTTCCTTACGAAGAGCAGCATCGTCGTCACATTTTTGGTCTTCCACGAAAGGTCGTGCGGAGCATGGTGCTCGAGGGCGAGCCGATTTCGGTCAAAATGCTTGAGGAAATCGTCGAGCGCGATTACCCGGTGTTGGCGGCAGTGTACGGCGCGACGGCGGCGCGGTTCGCTCTAGTTGGTCCACCGTTGCCGCCGGTCGAAGATACGCTGTGTGTGGGTGAGTGTCTCCGCCCAGCGGTAATGAGCCTAGCAGGGAAGGCGTTGGGCAACACCAGGATTCCGGCCGTGCTTTCCGGCCACGATCTGCCGGCGGGCAATCGGCATGGTCACGCGCTTTACTTGGCAGAGGATGCCGATGGTGATGGGCGCATCGATCATCTCACGGCATACGTGCCCGGTGGGGTCGACCAGGAATGCCATCGGGTGCTGGTGCGGCTCACTCGCCTGTGGACGCGGGAGGGGTGGTCGTGGCGGGTGTTGTTGGAAGCAGTTTCCGACACGAACGTCTTCGCGGGATCAAGCACGCTCTTTGGGATCGGAAAGTGTTGGACGTCCGTCACGGTCTATCTCCATCCCCGGCACATGAAGAAGAAATTCACGGTTACGGATCAGATTCTGCGCGAATGCAAGGAGCGCGCCCTGCCGGAGATCAGGCATCTGGCGCGATTGCCCTTGATAAAAATGCAGGACCGCGAACTTCGCCCCATTCACTTCCATCGCTTCCGCGCGAAGCGCGGTCTTGTGCGGCCCGACACCCGCGGTGGCTTCTGGCGTATCGAGTTTGCCGGACCCGTTCAAGGCCCCCTTGCGCTGGGCTTTGCCTGTCATTTCGGGCTGGGATTGTTCGGGCGAGGCGGTTGAGCGCGGGGGTTGGACGTCAATCGTTGCCGAAGATTGCCGATAGACCATTAAAAGACGATATTTGGGCCTATTCAAGACGAGGGGCGATGATGAAGTACTCGACGCAGATCAAACCCATCAGTTATCTCAAGGCGAACGCCGCCGAGATCATGCGCGAACTCTCCGAGCAGCGCCGACCGCTGGTCATTACCCAGAACGGAGAGGCCAAGGCCGTGATCCAGGATGTCGTATCCTACGAAGAAACTCAGGAAACGTTGGCGTTGCTCAAGATCCTCGCCCTCGGCAATCGCCAGATCGAGGAAGGCGGGGTGGTCCGGGCCAAGGTCGCTTTCAAACGCCTTCGCGAACAAAGAAACGGCTGATGCGATTCGCGGTGCTGCTGATTGAGGATGCGGCGCGGGACCTCGAAGAACTCTATGGCTACATCCAATGAGCACGACGATCCCGCCAGGGCGGTTCATGTGCTTGAACGTCTGGAAACGGCAATCGAAGGTTTGACTACAAACCCGGCGTGCAGGTCTTACCCGAGGGAACTCCTGGCGCTCGGCGTACGTGAGTACCGCCAGACATTTTTCAAGCCATATCGCATGATCTACCGGGTCGTAGGGAGGCGCGTCTACGTTTATCTCATCGCCGACGGCCGACGAGACATGCAGACGTTGCTCGCGCGACGTCTGCTCGGTGGGTGATGGAGGCGGTCGTCGCCTGTGTCCGAGGCCCGCCTCGACTGCGTCCGCGAGAAGGGTGC
>CAJVXH010000140.1 GCA_913009835.1 uncultured bacterium | reverse complement strand
CATGGTGATGGCAAAACCACCGTCCGGATACTCATACCAGTTGATGCAACTGATGACGAAAACATTCTGGGTACCATCGTTGAGTGTCTCGTAGTAAGCATCAGCAGCGCCGCCAACTGGATCCAGGTCGTCGTTGAAGATGGCGATCTGGGCACCGTGGGTCAGGTTCGGTAGCTCCACGTTACCAAGGCTGATGTACATATCGTCAAAGTTCAACGCACCGTTCGAACCGACGTATACGTCCGTGAACGTCGTGCCGTAGAACGTGAATCCGAATCCAATCGGATACGGACCAAACTGGGTATCGTCACCCATGTCGGCGATGAAGGAGGTACCGGTTCCTGTGATGTCGTACCAGTTGAAGGTCGGCCCACCAGCTTCTTCACTGTCTCGCCATGAGTAGCCGCCATCATCCGGGCCACCAAAGTTGTCAATCACGTTGCCACTGCCATTGCCGGTGCCGTAGAACTCAAACAATGTAGCGTCCTGGGCCTTTGTCAATTCAAGGCCGGCATTATGCGCTGCCATGGCCTCTTTGACAGCAGCCTTGTCAACATTCGCAAAAGCGAATGACACGAGACACAGGCTGAGCATTAACACTAAGAGCTTTTTCATCCTTATTCCCTTTCGGTTTTCTTGACGACTGTGAGCTACAGTCGCTATCGTTTCAAACTGACCGCACAATGTGCAATCCCAATAATCCTAAAGTCAAACCTATTCCATACATTTACCAAAAATTCCGAGATTTCTCATTTTTCGAGAGAGCCATAGAAGCTCTAGAATAGCGCAGACTAAGGCCAGAAAGGAGGTGGAGCATGCTCTCAGAAATCCTGATTTCTACCCCACCCCTCATTATCGAAGCCCAATATGAGAGAAAGTTACATGTATTGCTGCCAGATTGGATCGCGGCTGGCACATCTTCTTTGGGAGTGCAATCCAGAGACAGATATTCTTCATTTACAGTAGTTTACAAGCACCTGTACCTTGGTGTGCGAGTAATCATATAATTCCTCCTTGCATTAAGAATCTCAGACTGCTGACTAGAGTCAAAGAATGGTTCCCAGCGTTGGAATTCGACGTCTGTCATTCTGAATTTCGCAAGGCGAAATGATGAAGATCTTGCTTTTCCAAAGATTTATGAGGGAGGTGGACCCCATTGTTTGGAAGGATTAGTTGAGATTTTGACCCAAGGTTATTAACAACTCTCATCCTCGAGACGCTTGACACTATTAGTTATACCGACCTAACTTTATATTCGGTCAGGAGGTTGCGACTCACGTCTCTGCAAGCTAATTTCCACGGTTTGGTGTCAGAATTTCCGGCAAGCGAACACGAGTTCAATTGGCTTCGATTTTGATGTTCGAAGTCATTTCAGGCCTGATAGATCCATGATACTTACTCTGTTTACACAAAAGACTAATTTATAGCATGATAAACAATTCCAAAGATAAAGCAGCCTTAACAGATTGGTTAGGTAGAGAACTGTCCTATCTGAGGATATCACTGACCGACAGGTGCAATTTCAGGTGCCGTTATTGTTATGGATCTGAGGCCGATAATTGTAAGGCAGATCAACTCACTGATGATGAGTTGAAAATCATCATTAAGTCCTTTTCATTATTAGGGTTTGACAAAATGAGGTTGACAGGAGGAGAACCCCTTCTGCGTCATAACATCATCGATTTAGTCCATTATATATCATCATTACCTGAGAATAAAGTCGTTGGTTTGACTACAAATGGTTCGTTACTCAAACAAAAATTAGAGGAACTTATTGATGCCGGATTAAACCGACTCAACATAAGCCTTGATTCTCTTGATCGAGATACTTTCCGCAAAATCACTGGCCGGGACGAACTTAGCGCCGTACTTGAAGCTGTTGATGAGGCATTGCGATATGATGTGTTCCCGTGGATAAAGGTTAATATGGTTGTCATGCGTGGTGTCAATGATAATGAGATAAGTGATTTCGCGAACTGGGTGCTTCCACGCAAGCTGGATCTAAGATTTATCGAATATATGCCAACGGATAAAACGGATTGGGGTAGCGAACGATTCCTGTCCGAAGCCAAGATTCGAGAACTAATAGGTATAGGCTTGAAACGTGATGGTAACATATCAGATGTCAGCGGTCCAGCTGTCAGGTATGTGGTTGATGGCTATCCGGGACGAATCAGCTTCATTTCTGCCATGAGTCATGAGTTTTGTAGAGCTTGCAATCGTATACGTTTGACCAGTAATGGCGACCTGCTGGGGTGTCTCTTCCAATCTGAGAGTGCTTCGCTTCGGGATATGGTTCGGAATGGGAATACCGCTGAAGGTATCGCACGCTATATAAGTGAGATTGTTCAAGATAAGAATATGCGAAATATCCCTTGTGATAAAGGGAGAGATTACCGGCCAACCATGTATCGTGTGGGTGGATGATCAGGATAGCACAACATTAGAGAATCACAGTTGAGGGGATGCTGGATGGCATTAATTACTTTTAGAGAGGCTAGAAGGCTAATAAGTGAAACGGTCGAATCTCTACAGCCGGAATCTATCTCGCTTTCAAAGTCAGCTGGGCTGATCTTGGCTGAGAATGTGCATTCGGATGCGAATTATCCTGTCAATGATATATCTGCCATGGATGGGTACGCAATCAACGCTGGTGATTTTGAGAAGAATGTGTCGTTTCCTGTTGCGTTTGAAATTCCTGCTGGTTCAAATCCTGGCGAACTCGAAGATGGTAAAGCTGCACGAATATTCACCGGGGCTGTTATCCCCAATGGTGCCGACACCGTAGTGGAGCAGGAGGATGCAGAAGTATCAGAAGATGGTATGGTCACGCTTCAGAGAGTGTCGAAGGGTTTGAATGTTCGTCATCGGGGCGAAGTTATCAGGGACGGCCAGTTGCTGGCGAAAAAGGGCGAAATTATCACCCCAGCTCTGATTGCTGCCTTGGCAACAGGTGGAAATACGACTGTAAAGGTCTTTCCCCGGCCCAGCGTATCGATTCTGGTCACCGGTTCGGAGTTAGTTCAGGTTGGTACAAAACCTGAGAGAGGGCAGACGGTTGACAGCAACGGGTTGATGCTGAGTGCCCTTGCAGAGCAGGATGGGCTGCCTGTTACAAGTTTGGATCGAGCTGGCGATTCGCTGGAAAAACATAAGTCCGCTCTATCAATCGCATGTGAGTCAGCGGATTTAGTGGTGACCTCGGGTGGGGTATCAGTTGGCGACTATGACTTTGTAGCCAGGGCAATAACTGAATCAGGCGGTGAAATACTATTTCACCGGGTGTTACTGAAACCGGGCAAGCCAATTCTGGCAGCTCGTATCGGTGACACCTGGATAATTGGTCTGCCTGGCAATCCGATCTCAGCTCTCGTTGGGTGGAGGTTGTTCGTTTCTCCCCTGGCGGAGATGTTGATGGGTTGTGAGGGTGTTTTTAACCGGGACAGTGTTCTTGCGGAGTTGACGGATACAGTTACAAACAAAGGCAAGAGGCCAGTATTCCTCCAGGGAAATCTCTTCCTGCGTGATAATCGTTTGAAGGTCGCAGATGTGTCGTGGAAGGGGTCGCATGACGTTGTAGCCTCGGGAAAAGCAAACACACTCTTGTTTCTGGAAAGTAAAGCTGAGGTGAAAGCGGGTGAGAGTGTCCTTTGTTACCCGAATAAATGGAAAGAGTTGGATTATTTAATGAAGAATGATTAAAACGTTATCTGATACGCTCGGAGTGCAAATTGAAAGAATTAACTCATCTGGATGCATCCGGCAAGCTGAAGATGGTTGATGTCAGCGATAAAAAGCCTACAAAACGTCAGGCGGTGGCTGAGGGTTATTTAGTTGCCGGTGAAGAGGTTATGGGCATTGTCCGTGCGGATGGAGTCCCCAAGGGCAATATCTACGAGGTAGCGAGAGTAGCTGGCATAATGGCAGCGAAGAGGACCAGTGATCTGATCCCTCTATGCCACCCATTACCGATTCATCAAGTGTCTATCGAATTTACACCTGGCAGTGATCGTATTCATGTCAAGGCATCTGTCACAACTGTCGCTGTTACCGGTGTTGAGATGGAAGCGCTGACTGCTGTTAATGTTGCCATTTTGACCTTGTACGACATGCTGAAGGCGTTGTCCAAAACTATGGAGATCACCGGCATACGTCTCCTGGAAAAATCCGGCGGTAAATCCGGTAGATTCGTTTTTACCGAGCAACAATAGGGAATTCAATTTTGAGTGGTATTGGAAGAATCAAATACGTCTGCCTGAGTGAGAGAAAAGGCACTACCAAGCAGGTGGTTGACTCGGGAAAGTTAATCGATAATTACGGTTTTGAGGGTGATGCTCATGCTGGTGACTGGCATCGTCAAATCAGCCTTCTTGATGAAGCGGATATCGAGGCAATGCGATCAAACGGATTGGATTTGAAGCCGGGTGCATTTGGCGAAAATTTAGTTCTGGAAGGTGTGGATCTGGATGATGTTGGCATCGGATCGTTGATAAGGATTGGGGATTCTGAAGTTGAGATAACCCAGATAGGGAAGGTTTGTCACACTCGTTGTCAGATTTACTACCTCAGCGGTGATTGTATCATGCCCCGCCTGGGTCTCTTTGCCCGGGTAAATGTCGGCGGAGAAATCACTCCCGGTTTACCGGTAGAGATCAGCAGGCTGGTGGAGAGAAAGACAATTCAGGCAGCAGTTCTCACTGTTTCGGACAGTTGCGCGGCAGGCAAGGCCACCGATACTTCCGGGCCCGCAGTTTCAGAGTTGCTGCGAAGCGAACTCGATGCGCATGTTGGCTGGTCCGGGATAGTGGCTGATGAGGAGAAGGATATTTCCAGTATTCTGAAAGATTTGCCATCGCGTAAATTTGATTTGATCGTGACAACTGGTGGAACTGGCTTCGGTCCCAGGGATATCACCCCTGAAGTCACCAGGAAGATTGTGGATCGTGATGTTCCCGGCTTTGCGGAGGCGATGCGGGCTGCCTCGGCCAGGATAACAGATCATGCCTGGCTTCAGAGGGGAGTCTGCGGCATTTACAGAAGCACTCTGATAATTAATCTTCCCGGCAGCAAAAAGGGAGCTGTTGAGAATTTGAAATCTATCATCAACCTGATTCCACATGCCATCCGTCACCTGCGAGGTGATACCCACGATCATTCGTAATACTACAATATTCTATATGATAGAATACTTAACCTAATCATCCCCCCCATTGAAACACAAGAATTCCGGTAAATTCTGAAACTTAGTGGTCTCAAAATATCACCGTCATCTGTCTGGCAGTTTCTTCGTGTGCTATATACCTCTATCTTTCACCATTACATATTGAACTGAAAGAGAACATGGAGCATGGCTGATTTCCTGATTGAACTCGCGGAAGACATCGAACTCATCCCTGATCGGCGTGAAGTGTTGGAGTTGATGGTTTCACTTGGCAAAGAACTCGATCCTCTACCCCCCGAAGAACGCACAGACGACAACCGGGTAGCTGGATGTGTGTCGAATGTGCATGTAAGAGCCCGGTTGGATGATGAGGGGAAAGTCAAGTTTCGTGGATCATCGGAAGCGTTTATTACGAGTGGATATGTACGGGCTCTATTCACTCAGTTCGACGGATGGAATCCAGAAGAATTCCTCGCTGAGGCAGAACCAATCGTCAGCAATTTTCTGGCGCGGACCAACCTCGCGGAGAGCGTGCTCCCGACACGGGCGAATGCCATCGGTAACATCCTATTGACCATGAAGCAGCAGGTCACCCGATTGATCAAGACCTAGCTAATTATTTCCGTGATGGTTGGTTTTCTCAATCGGTTCGTAGCTGATTTTGTCGCTCCGGAGACGATCCTCCGAATGCATTTGGTTATCCGAGAATAAATCATTACTTTATTGTATTGGATTATGGCGGAGAAGCCCCGCCATTTTATTTGCACTTATAGTATACTTTCTTGTATTGGATTAACCAGGACAAACCCTTGAAGATCACTGCAACAGAAGAATATGGATTACGCTGCCTGGTACTATTGGCTAAACACGGTCCCGGTGAGCCACTGACTCTGGCGGATATCGGTAACGGTGAGGGTTTGAGCCAACCCTATGCCGCGAAGATCATGAACCTGCTTCGTCAAGAGGGACTCGTTGACTCTATTCGTGGTCGACATGGCGGTTATATCCTCGCTTACCCACCAAATCGTATCCGTCTGTCTGATGCATTTAGTGCCATGGGTGAACCATTGTTTGGTTCCTCCCATTGTGATCGTTACGGCAGCCCCAGCAGTGATGAGGGTTGTGTTCATCGTGATGACTGCACGGTCCGTGACGTCTGGGCGGGGATGAACACCCTGATTAATGCCATGTTTGATCGGATTACCCTTGCTGATCTGTTAGTAGCGAGTGACGGTTCAAGGTTAAACATCATCGCGCTCGCAAAGCAGCATCTCGAGTCGCAGACTAAAGACACAACAAACTAGACCATAGATGGAGTAACACCAGTGAGTAACCAGACACCCCTGCTATCGATCAAGAACTTGCACGTCTCGGTCGAAGGGATTGAAGTCTTGAAAGGCGTTTCACTCGAGCTGAACCGGGGTGAGAAGCACGCGATCATGGGTCCGAACGGATCTGGAAAATCGTCCATGGCAAATGCTCTTGCTGGTCATCCGGCCTACGAGATCACCTCGGGTGAAGTGATGATTGACGGTCAGAACCTATTGGATATGGAGGTGACTGAACGTTCAATCGCGGGACTGTTCCTAGCATTCCAGTACCCAATGGCGGTGCCGGGTGTGAGTGTGACCGCGTTCATGAGATCAGCTATGAAGGCACGTCACGGCAATTCTGCTACCGTCCTGCGTCAATTCCGGAAGGATCTGAACGATGCGTTCGAATTGCTGGAGATGAAGAAAGAATTTGCGGACCGTTTTGTGAACGATGGTTTTTCCGGTGGCGAGAAGAAACGATTCGAGATACTTCAGATGGCGATGTTGATGCCGAAAGTAGCCATCTTGGATGAAACCGATTCCGGCCTCGATATTGACGCGCTGAAAGTCGTCAGCAAGGGCGTGAACGCCATAGCTGGCGATGACAACACTGTCCTGATGGTCACTCATTACCAGCGCATTCTGAATTACGTACAACCGGATTTCGTGCACGTTCTGATGAACGGCAAGTTTGTGCAGAGCGGTGGTCCAGAGTTGGCGCACAAGCTGGAAGATCTCGGATACGATTGGCTGAAGGAAGAAGCTGTCGCGGCTTGAACGTAGCCCGGTTTCGCTGAAACCGGGGTGTATTCGCCACGCGTGAGGTTTTTTCCCCGGGTTCGCTGAAACCGGGGTGTATTCGCCACGCGTGAGGCTTTTTCCCCGGGTTCGACGAACCCGGGCTACATGAGATAAACCTCCGACGGAGGATTGAGATATGCCTGACATTCTAAACCCTGAATTGACTATACCCGAAGTAGACGTGGATCAGAACACCGGTCTGCGCGACCTCGGCTCTGATTATTTGACCAAGTATGGTTTCCATGATCCTGAAGAATATTTCCACAAGGGCGCGAAGGGCATTAACCATGAAGTCGTGGAGATGATCAGCCGGATGAAGAAGGAACCGCAGTGGATGCGGGACTTCCGCCACAAGGCACTCGACACGTTTTACGCCAAACCAATGCCGCGCTGGGGCAACACTGAATTGTTGAACCAGATCGATTTTGACGACATCTACTACTACATCAAGCCAGCAGAATTCCAGAGCAAGTCGTGGGACGATGTGCCAGAGAATATCAAGAAGACATTTGACCGTCTGGGTGTTCCGGAAGCCGAACAGAAGTTCCTGGCTGGTGTCTCAGCTCAGTATGAATCCGAAGTGGTGTACCACAACGTGAAGCAAGAACTCACCGACATGGGTGTCATCTTCACGGATATGGATTCTGGTCTACGTGAGCATGAAGACATCGTGAAGAAATACTTCGCGAGTATTATCCCGCCTGAGGACAACAAATTCTCAGCGTTGAACTCAGCCGTTTGGTCCGGCGGATCGTTTATCTACGTGCCACCGGGTGTTGATGTGAGTGTGCCCTTGCAGGCTTATTTCCGCATCAACGCTGAGAATATGGGTCAATTCGAGCGCACGTTGATCATTGCCGACAAAGGCTCACGAGTTCATTACATCGAAGGTTGTACGGCGCCGGTGTACACCTCCAATTCGCTGCACTCAGCCGTCGTTTGAGTTGATCGCGATGGAGGATGCCTACATCCGTTACACCACGATTCAGAATTGGGCGCCAAACATTTACAACCTGGTGACCAAGCGGGCTGTGGCGAAAAAGAATTCCGTGGTCGAGTGGGTGGATGGCAACATCGGATCGAAGCTGACGATGAAATATCCCTGCATCAACCTGGTCGGCGAAGGCGCGAAAGGTGAGATTCTCACGGTTGCGATTGCAGGTAAAGGTCAACATCAGGATAGCGGCGCAAAAGTGATCCATGCTGCACCAAACACTTCAAGTCGGATCATCGCCAAGTCCATCTCCAAGGACGGCGGACGTTCCACCTATCGCGGTCTTGTCAAGGCCTATCCGAACGCGATCAATTCCAAGGTGAATGTCGAATGTGATGCGTTGTTGTTGGATGACAAGTCTCGCACTGACACCTACCCGACGATGGAGATCGATAGCGACAGGGTCACTATCGAGCATGAAGCGTCTGTGTCAAAAGTGGCTGAAGAGCAGGTGTTTTACCTGATGAGCCGTGGCCTGAGCGCGGATGAGGCGCGCCTGTTGATCGTGAATGGGTTCCTGAACCCATTCGTGAAAGAACTACCGATGGAATACGCAGTTGAGCTCAACCGTTTGATCGAGCTCGAGATGGAAGGTTCAGTCGGATAGGTGTGAGCCGTGAGCTACACGTTGTAGGCCCGTGTTTGGAGTGCAAACGCGGATGGCAAAGTGATGGTGCCCCTGCGGGCTTCGCCAGCAGGGATGATATCAGATTGGCGAATTTCGATAATCCACGACATGAATGTCGTGGGCATGTTGAATCCCGACTTGCGAGTTTTCTAGTCGGGGCATACACAAACGAAGAGATGATGAATAGCGACACCGCGATAGAAACGAGAACACCTTTCCGCACTCGTCACGAGAGCGAAGCGCAGTGGCTCTACCACCTGCGCCAGCAGGCGTGGGATGCGTACAACTCAATCGATCTGCCGGATCGAGTGAAGCATCTTTGGCGATATACCGACCCGCTCGCGTTTGTACCTGGCGATGATCGCCGTCTGGAGGACGCAAGAGGATCAGTGTATGCTGAACTCTCTGACGAAGCCCGTCGGGCAGGAGTTATCTTGATGGGACTCGACTCTGCGGCCAGTGAGAATTCTGAACTGGTCAGGGATCATCTCGGCGCGATCGTCGGACCAACTTTCGACAAGTTCGAAGCGTTAAACCTTGCAACGTTCAGTGATGGCTTGCTCTTGCACGTCCCAAACAATACCGTACTCGAACGACCGATCATCCTGAATCGCACGGTTGAGTCTGGGTTGTTCGCCACTCGATTTCTGATCGTTGTCGGCAAGAACGCTGAAGTGACTATCGTTGACGAATACACTGGGACTGTTGATCAGACAGGTCAGATCAACTCTGTGGTCGAATTGTTCGCTGAGGATGCCGCACGGGTCAAATATGTGACCAGCGTAAATCAGATCGGAAGAGCGTCGTGTAGGGAAAGAGTGTAGATCTCGGTGGTCGCCGTATCATTAAAAAAAAAAAA
>CAJVXH010000139.1 GCA_913009835.1 uncultured bacterium | reverse complement strand
GCATGATATCGGTGAGCGTGAAAGATATGCTGTGCAGGTTGTGTTTTTTTTTTCTGTTTTTTTGTGTTTGCTTTTTTTTTTTAATGATACGGCGACCACCGAGATCTACACTCTTTCCCTACACGACGCTCTTCCGATCTTTCGGCGTTGAAATCTGTCGAACGATCTAAATCCTCGTTGAACCACAATTGGGATTCCAGCTCATCAAACTTGTCATTGGTGTAATATCCGTTGTCACCAATCGGGCTATCCATCCATTCGCGAAGCGTAAACGGTTCAACCATGCTCGGATGATCGTTATCAAGAGTCCATGATTCATAGATAATCTGTCCAAGCGAACTGAATTCTATATGCATTTTTATGCGCATATCGAGTTCTGCTCCAACACCCTTGACATCAACATAGAAAAAGGCTTCGATGTCGGACGTGGAAAAATCATCACTCTCCAGAGCATCAACGCTGACAAGCTCACCCAACACCAGCAGCTGAGCGTTCTCGTTGATGAATCCGGCATCCGCTGTTACTGCCGAAGCAGGTGACACTACCACCGCCCATAGAAGCGTCAGCATAATGATCGCAGTTAAGACTCTCATGTTCCCTCCGTTCTCTCGCTGGTCAGCAATACGGACAAGACCGTTGCTTCCCCATTCCAGCACAAACTCTCGGTGGACGTTTTGCCCACCTGACGTTTGACTACAATTTGATATGTGTCAGCTGCCTGCGGAGTGCGCCCCATCAAATCGTAACCTCAGTCAAGTGAAGTGCTTGATCCTGATCACAACGAGAGATGATCTGATTGTTCCGAACCGAACCCTTCCTCTGGCGACAAGGTAGGCTGTAAAGCAGGTGTGACGCAGCATAACAAGTAATAATGCGTCTTCAAGGGAGAGATTGTTATCAGGATTAGTTTTTAGCTGTAGTGAGCGGTGTCACAATATGTAAGCGTAATATTATCAATTAGTTAGTTTCTCTGCATTGCCTCTCTTCCACCAATTCCCGGGAGTCAGTTGCATAAAAATCAACAAGCTCACCGTGCCTCGTCAACCTCACCTCGCTCAGTTCTATGCCCCTTTTTGATGATGCTATTCGCCATTTCAAGTTGCTGAATCAAGTGTTTGTGTACCCAACCGCACCTGCAAATCAAGTAGCCAGTCGTGTCAGCTGGAGAATATGATTCTCCAATCACAGTCCCGCCCGGTGAGCTTTATCACTAAAGGGTTCACCCTTTGGACTACTCATATACTATCTTCCGCCATTAGCCCAACATTTATCAAGGATGCCGTCCACATGTCATCACTCGTCTCGATCCTGATGCCCACCTACAACGAGGGGCCGACCATTGAAGTGGTCGTGCGCTCGCTGCTCGATCAGGAAACACATGGTTTTGAGCTGGAGCTGTTGATTGTGGACGGTATGTCGGATGACGGCACCCGTGAGATCATTGCCCGTGAATTCGGAGATGATCCCCGTGTCCGTCTTGTCGATAACCCCGATCAGTTCACTCCCCAGGCGATGAACACCGGGCTGCTGGAGGCGAGGGGCGAATATGTCTGCATTTTCGGCGCGCACGGCCTCTATGATCGCGACTACATCCAGGTATGTCTCGAGGAACTGGAGGAGACTAGCGCAGTGGGTGTCAGCGGTAAACTCGAGACCATCCCGGCAAATGACAGTCTTCAAGCGCAACTGGTGGCCTGGGCGATTAGCCATCCATTTGGAGCTTCGGGTTCGTCCGTGCGCACCCAGCCTGAAGGTTTCGTTGACACCATCCCCTACCCCGTGTTCCACAAGCATGCGTTGCTCGAAGTTGGCGGCTACAATGAATCCCTGGTACGAAACCAGGACAACGACATGAACGAGCGGCTGCTGAAAGCGGGTTACAAACTGTATCTGACCCACCGCACCACCGCCCGTTATTTCAGCAAGTCTACGATCATGGGTCTGTTGAAATACGCTCACATGACCGGCTGGGGGAACGCTATCAGCCTCAAGGTCAATTGGCGTTCGATGAAGCTTCGTCATCACGCGCCCACATTCTTTGCGCTGTGCATATTAGCGGCACCTTTGACAGCATGGCTGGGACGGAAAAGCGGCAGCCGTCTGCTCAAATTCATAGGACTTATGCTCGGTTTAGCGCTCCCTGTTCATCTGGTTGCAGGGAGTGTTGCAGCATGGGAACAGTTCACCAGAACCAATAAATCGGCGGCATTCCTACTCCCGCCTATTTGGCTGGCTTTCCATTTCATGTATGGATTCGGCACTCTTCACGGTCTGTTGCGGGCAGAGGTGCCGGACGAGGGTTCAGAGGAATAATTGTGAATGTAAAGCGAGCATTCGATATCATTTTTTCCATTATCGGGCTGCTGTTCACGTTTCCGATCATGGTAGCTGTTGCGATAGCCATGGCGATCCGTGACCCAGGCCCTATGTTCTATCGTCAGACAAGGGTTGGGCGCCATAAAAGTCAATTTCGGATGCTGAAATTCCGTTCGATGGTAGTTGATGCCGATCAGATCGGGCCGCATGTTACTGCTAAATCCGACCCACGCATTACTCCTGTCGGGCGTTTCCTCAGAGGTAGCAAGCTCGATGAGTTGCCCGAACTGTGGAATGTGTTGGTGGGCGAGATGAGTTTTGTCGGACCGCGACCGGAAGTCCCCCGCTATGTGAACGAATATCCTCCGGAATGGGATGATGTGTTCGACGCTCGTCCCGGGATCACCGATCTGGCTACTCTGCAATTTCGTGACGAGGAGAGTGTGCTGGAGGGTCTTGACGACAGAGAAAAAGCCTATTTCGAGATAATCGTCCCGATCAAGATGCGGTTGGCACGCTGGTATGTGCGGAACCAGTCGCTTGAGCTGGATCTCCGGATTCTGGTTGATACTGTTTTGGCGATTACAGTTGGAAGAATTGTTCCAATGAATTTCGGCCCGGACTGGGCGGAGATTGCGAAGCACGGATTACGAGAGACGTTAGACGAATCGCGAGAGACGAAAGACTAGAGACGAGAACCGAGTTACGAGAGCCGAACAACCCATGAAAGTCCCATTCTTCCGAGTAGAACTACCCGAGAGCGCAATTGATGCCGTCGCTGACCAACTCCGTTCGGGCTGGTTGACCACTGGCGAGAAGACGCACCGCTTCGAACAGCAATTCGCCCATCGAATCGGCTCCGCTCACGCCCTGGCCCTCAATTCTTGTACCGCTGCATTGCACTTGGCGTTGGAGGCCATCGGCGTTCAACGCGGCGACCTGGTGATCGTGCCAACCATGACTTTTGCCGCGACAGCGGAAGTGGTTCGCTACTTCGATGCTACCCCGGTCTTCGTTGACATGGACGATGCCTTCAACATCTCTCCAGCCAAACTCGAAGAAACCATCCAGGCAATCCTTGAGAAGAAACCCATTGCAGGTCTCGAACCTCCGTACGGCCCGATTAAAGCTATCATCCCAATGCACTACGGCGGGTTCGCCTGCGACATGGCTGAGATCCAGCGTATAGCGGCTACTCATGAACTACCAATCATAGAGGATGCGGCGCACACATTTCCGGCGGCTTACCGTCCAGATGAATCTGCTCCCTGGAAGCACTGCGGCACTTTTGGCGAAATCGGCTGCTTTTCCTTCTACGCCAACAAGTGCATCACCACCGGGGAGGGCGGGATGGCGGTGATGAACGATGAGAAATTGCGCGAGAAGATGCATGTCCTGTCGTTGCATGGAATGGACAAGGATGCCTACAAGCGATTCACATCTGCCGGATCATGGTACTACGAGATAATTGCGGCGGGGTTCAAGTACAACATGACCGACCTGTCTGCCGTGCTCGGGCTGGACGAACTGACCCGTGCGGACGAGTACCGCGCGAAACGAGCGCATGTCGCCGCCCGTTACGACGAACGTCTCGGCCAGCTTGATGCGATTCAACTGCCGCCGCGAGATGACAGCACACGCCAGCATTCGTGGCATCTGTATTCGATCCGGCTCAACCTCGACCGTCTCAGAATAGATCGTGCCCAGTTCATTGAGGCGTTGAAAGACCGAGAAATCTTCTGTTCGATGCACTGGAAACCGTTGCACCTGATGCCCTACTACGTCGGAACCTATGGCTATGGAGAGGGCCTATTCCCCGTCGCTGAACGGGAATGGTTGCGTCAGGTCAGTTTACCGATCTTCCCTGCCATGACTGATGCTGAAGTTGAGGCTGTCTGCGTTGATATTGAGGAAATTGTGAGTTAGTGTGAATTTCACATCTGACGAAAATCAAACTGATTTCACATATTCTTCAGATGTTAATGGACAATGATGGATGTTATCGAGAGAATCGTTATTTTCGTCGATTAGACAGATCTGTCGGTATTAGAGCATTGTACAATCGTGGTGGAGATCAGCAGCTCGGTCGACACGATTGGCTACTACTTCCCGATGATATTCCCGCATAACCTGCATTTCTGTGCGAAAGTCGAATTGCGATCTTCCTACGAATAATCCCCAACTTCTAAGATACTCCGTTTCGAGAGTTTGAATTTCTCTTGAATAGGCCGCCTGTGGAGTGTAGATTATTGTTTCCTGGGATTATCGGTGGCAGGTTTGTACGAATTCGACAACGTGGAATCCGAAGTATCATATAGCAGTTTTTATACGCGAAGAAGTATTAGGAAAATTATGGTTCGTTGAATGTATGAAAGAGAGTACTCGTATCTCGTGGAAATTCACGCGATTAGCAGGATTTCAAGGTTTTGTGATTTTATTAATTTCAGTTTGTACTTGACTACGAAAATTCCTCGACGTTATTTGTTGGGTTGAATTACATCCTATGTGCATGAAAAACCTTGCTCCTAAGCAGTATTTCAGGTGGCAGATGAGTGCGAACAGGTTATCGTAATAATTGTTGGCTGCATTCGGCGCGACGGAGGCAGTATGAAAGCATATCATCTTGGATTGGCTGGATCGAATCCCACTGGACACTCCCGGCTGGTTACGGAGCTTGAGGGGGTTGGATGTCGCGTGGATCTGCTTCCTGAACCTCCCGGCGAATTGGCCAATCGTTTGCGTGAGTTGAAACCGCACGCAATTCTCTACATGTATAATGAAAACTCTTCTAAAGATGCTCCAACTATCCTTGCTGATGAAAAGATCACCTCACTTGTCCCTTTTGTTCTGATGGTTGAGGACGAAAGCGCGGTTAGTCAACTCCCGGTTCAGGCACTGCATACTCATGGTGTCCTTTTTCATCCATTCCACATCAGGCAGATAATTGCCATGGTTGAGCTTGCAATTCATCTGCACAGCCAGGAGCGCATGAAGGATGTCATGCTGACAGATTATGTGGAGAGTCTCCGCAACGTGAACGAGGCAGTGATTCTCTCGGATCCGTTGGGGCAGGTGATGTTTGTGAACGAAAAGGCTCTGCGTTTGACTGGTTATGAGGATGCTATTAAACGTCGTGTCGACCAGGTATTCAGAGTGGATGATGGCAAGGGTGAGGATTCACCTCATCCGGTGATCAGTGCGATGCAGAGTACCTTGAATGGTCATGGTTCTTTCCACACGACTTTGATCACTCGATCTGAGGAAAAGAAGCCGATACGTTGCCAGGTAAGGCGGATTGATCGCGGGGCCACGGTTCTTGGTGCCTGTCTGTTGTTTCATGAGATTCAGGCTCGCGAATCAGACAAAGTTGAGATCAGCCTTCAGGATACTGCCATGAGCGTGGCCACCCAGCAGATTGTGGAGAAGGTGAACCGGGTACATCCAGACGTTGACGGCGATATACGCGTTAAGGTGCGCACTTATGGTGAGTTTTCCCTCATCATCGACGGGAGCAACATTGAAACCAACAAATGGCGCTCGAAGAAGGCGTTGGATGTGTTCTGCTACCTGTTGCTTCACTACAGTCAACCTGTGCATAAGGAAGTGTTGATAGATTTCCTCTGGCCGAATCTGGATTCTCATACCGGGAATCGTCGTTTGTTGAACGCCATCAGCGAACTGCGCAAGTATCTTGAACCGGGTGCCAAGCGGTATTCGCGTAACAGTTTCGTACGCCATGAGTCTGGTGTGTATCGTCTTGATTTTGGCGATAACGTTTATATTGACACCTTGGTCTTCCGCGAACTCGTTCGCAATGGCGATTACCAGTGGGCAACCGGACAGCAGCGTGTCGCGCGCACCTTTTACCTGGAAGCGTTGCAACACAAGGATGGCCAGTTCCTCCCCCGCTATTTGTATGAGCGTGAGTTCGAGGAAACGCGTGAACAGTATGAGATCTCTGAACTGCGCTTGCGTGAGCGACTCGAGCAGTCGTAACGCAGTGTATAAACTTGATAAAAGCCAATCGGCCGCCTCAGGGCGGCTGTTTCAGTTTGGTTCTTCAACATCAGAACAACTTGTGCCTATCCTCCCGCTTCAAATATCGTCGTTTGTAATACGACGGACGAACCGACCTCACCTCCGCGCTTTGATGAATGCGCTTGCCAGGCCACAAGATTGAATAATGGTGACCTGAGGCCGTTGACACTCAGGCCAGCATCAGAATACATTGCTGTTTCTCGTTTCTGACGCACTCACTTAACATATACACGATGAATGATCGCCCGCTCAGCCGTCCTTGGTTCCGTGCAAAAGGGTTCGCTCTTTTCGCCAAGTTGGTCAGCTCCCACAATGGTAATACCAGATCCAGGAGCATCCCCGGTGATGTAAAACGAATTCTAGTACTCTCACCTGTGCTGCGCGGTGATTATCTGGTAACTACTCCTCTCATAGCGGCACTTAAGCAGGCCCGTCCCAACGCGCAGATCGCAGTTCTGGTAAAGAAATCCGGGCAGGAACTGGCGGAGACTGATCCGAATGTTGATCGAGTAATTCTATATAGATCTCTGCCCGGATGGTTCGCTTCGATACGAGATATTTTCATTTATCATCCGGACGTGGTGGTACTGCCGAAAGGGCATCCAGCCTTTACGGAAAGCCTCTTGATGGCAGTCAGTCGAGCTCGTTTCCGTGTTGGATTATCTCACCCTCATCACGACCCCTTACTCACTCATTCTGTGGCCCATGATTGGGAATATGAGCACCGCACTGTTGCCTACGTCCGATTACTTAAGCCCTTTGGTGTAGATCCGGCCACAGTCAGCCGTCGGTTGCACATCGGGACATTACCCGATGTGGAACATTGGGCTGAGAGGATTCGTGCTCCTCTGGAGGGGAATCCGCTGTTTTCCATAAATTTGTCTGCCAGCCGTGAAAGCCGGATGTGGACGTTGGATATGTGGCGTAAGCTGATATCCAATTTGGCAAAAGATCGCCCTGATTCTGCATTTATCGTGCTTGGCATGCCTTCGGAGCGTCCTCAATGTGAAGCGCTGGCGAGCGAATTTGAGTCTGTTAGCACCATTCCAACCCTTAGCCTCATGGAAGCTGTTGCGATAACTGCCAGAACAGACATGCTTATAACGGTGGATACTGGTATCGTTCAGGCCGCGGCGGCGAGGGGAGTGCCTATGGTTGTACTGTACAACGGTGATCACGAAGTGTATCTTCGTTTTGCGCCAGAGAGTGTGCCACATCGAGCCGTGCTGGCGCCGAGAAACGAGCCCGTCGCATCAATCAAGGCGGATGAGGTCTCGCGCGAAGTAATTCATCTCCTTGCAGAATTGGAGTCGCACTGATGCTATCGTTGACGCGTTCCAAACGGTCCGAGTCAAAAAAGAAGCACAAGCACAAACGGCGGAGCAGGTCTCGGCGCGATAAGCAGGAGTATATTCCAACCCTGATCGTAGATCAGATCCAGCCGGAAGTCCCGGTGCTGTGGTCTCTGTTCGGCCTGATTCTGGTCTCCGTTCAGAGCGTAGTATGCCTGATGTACCCGGTCGGTCCGGAGCCGTGGATCGGTATTGGGGTCGCGGCACTCTTCATCCTTATTGGATATATAACCCGAACTCTCTCTACTCCACCTCCTCATATGGCATTTCTTCCGGCATTGTTGATTGTTTTGGCTATGCCGCTGGTAAGGTTGTTCACCGGGGCTGAGTTCGTTGACGCTTTCTCAGAACCCTTCATCTATGGAATCACCTTAGTCTGGATGTTTTCCTGGTTTGTCCGGTCACGATGGGCAGTGGGCGTGGCAGCCTTCTTTTTCATACTCTTGAACGAATATTTCTTCGCAATTCACATACACGGCGGAGTGGATGGCGGGAGCAGCAATCTGTTGTTCACTCATGACCAGGGAATAGCATCGCTGGTCTGGCAAGGCGGGATCCAGTACCGTCTGCTTCTGTTGCTGGTGTTCATCACCTTGATCGTGCTGGTGTCTCAATCATTCGTGGAACGATCTCGCTGGAAATCACAACGTCTCTTCCGTTTCATCATGTTTTCCACGTTATTCCTCGGGATTGCCGGGCTTCTGGGGGCAATGATTTTACCGGAGCTTGTTCCGGTTGATGCAATGGTGCTGTTCGGATTCAGTTTCGGCGTTTCGATCGCCGCACGTCAACGCTTGATTACCGAAGATCCGACTCGCCATCCACCCAGCCAGCTGACACCGCTTATTGGCTACATCGAGGAGATCCAGATTGGGATCCAATCGATTCTAGCTTCCATTATTGGTGGGGGAACAAGCCAGACTGGAACCCATGATGATCGTCGCAGCCGTTTTATCGATGCCAAGAGTGAGGTCATCTACAACCCATATTCCAACTCCAAACCTACCTGGGTTCCGCTGACAATTCACATACACTCCAATCGTTGGGAAGGCAAATTCGATGCGGACACTGTGGTTGAACATTTTGAACGTCTGGGTTCAGCATCCGTTGTCCTGACCGATCACAACCGTATCACAAAATCGAAGAATCCTTTCCAGAACATCTTGGCTTATGAACATGGCTGGGGTCCACACAACAATCATGTCCTTGTTTTGGGTGCGCACAATCGTCTTGCTGACGCTCACATGTTTGGCGGCTCAATCAAGGATCGTGGCAAAACCTTAACTCGGCTACGTGGTGTCAGTGAGTTCACGATTCTCGCTCACCCGCGCAACAAGGGCGCTTGGCCATCGGATGATGTCACCCGTCATGATTACGACGCGATTGAAGTGTTTAACCGCTCTATCGATAGTTACCGACGTTGGGATGAAGCTCTTAGTTCAGGGCTTCTCGTGTGGGGAACCGCGGGCGATGATTGCCATGATATCCGCAGCCGTCACCAGACTGGCAAACGTTACATGCTGGTCGATCTTGGCGAGATGGCTCCTATGCCCGGAGAACCTGCTGATGCCCAGTCGGTTCTGGAGGCTCTGAAGGCGGGAAGGTTTATCTCTGTACGTCATATGAACCGTGACGTAACGCGCGAAATCCCTCACCCGAACTTGCCTTTGGTGGAGGAGTTTCAGTTTGACGGCGAGAAATTGAAGCTCAAGTTCAACAAGCGTGTCGATACAATTAAAGTCTATGGTCCATTCCGCACTAAGAGAGCGGTATTCACACGTGAGGATGAGATCAGCGTTGGTCCGGTTGAGGGTGAAGGTTTTATCCGGATAGTGGCGGAACACGGCCCATTCCTGATCGCGTTCAACCCGATTGCGCGAGTCAGCGGTCTGGAATATGGAATTTAAGTGGCTGTGAGCTGTGGGGAAGTCATCCTTGTATATCTCTGCTGGAGGTTTAGCTTGTTCATATGAAGTACCTGAGGAAGAGATCGTTGTCATTCCGGTCCTTGAGACCGTCGTTCAGCTAGATCCTTCCTCAGGGTCATTGAGT
>CAJVXH010000138.1 GCA_913009835.1 uncultured bacterium | reverse complement strand
CAAGCAGAAGACGGCATACGAGGTATATCAGTGTGACTGGAGTTCAGACGTGTGCTCTTCCGATCTATTGGGGTAGAGAAGTTCGAAGATCTAGTCCAGTCGATACCTGAAGAGATACGTCTGGACCATGGACTCCCGCTCCCTGAAGGTTTATCCGAGCTCGAGGTCACTCAACGTTTGAGTGAGATCGGCAGCAAGAATCACAAGGCTGTTGATTCGATCAACTTCCTCGGTGGTGGAGTTTATGATCACTTCATCCCGGCCGGAGTCAATGCGATAACCTCTCGCAGCGAGTTCTACACCGCGTACACTCCATACCAGCCGGAAGTATCTCAGGGCACACTTCAATCGATATATGAGTACCAGTCTGCCATCTGCGACATTACCGGCATGGATATCTCTAATGCCAGCGTCTACGATGGCCCGACTGCGGTCACGGAAGCCATGCTTCTGGCTCTTCGCGCGTCTAAGAAACGCACTCAAGTTATTGTCTCCGACGGTCTTCATCCCCATGCCTTGAAGATCATGCGAACCTACGCTGAAGCTGACGGATTTGAGTTGCACACGATTGAGATCGGTGAAGATGGCCGGACCAACATGGAGATGTTGAAGCGCATTCTCGGCAATAACACCGCCGCTGTGATCTTCCAGCAGCCCAACTTCCTGGGTGTGCTTGAAGATGCGAAGAAGATCGTTGACATGGGGCACAAGGTTGGCGCGCTCGCGATCAGCAGTGTGTACCCGGTCAGCCTTGGAATGGTGCAGCCTCCCGGTGAGTATGATGCCGACATCGCGGTTGGTGAAGGCCAATGTCTGGGCAATCCGATGGGCTTTGGCGGTCCATACCTGGGAATACTTGCGGTAAAGCAGGCGTTGATCCGTCAACTTCCGGGACGCCTTTCTGGCCAGACTGTAGATAAAGACGGTCTACGTGGGTATGTATTGACCTTGCAGACACGTGAACAGCATATCCGTCGCGGCAAGGCGACCTCCAACATCTGCACCAATCAGGGTTTGAACGCTCTGGCTGCTCTCGTCCACATGTCCTTACTCGGAAAACAGGGATTTAAGGAAGTGGCGCAATTGTGTTATGACAAGGCGCACTACCTGTATGACCAGATAATAGAGAACACGCGTTTCCGTCCGACCTTCAGCACTCCATTCTTCAACGAGTTCGTATTAACCACGCCGATTCTGGCGGTTGATGTGGTCGACCGGATGATCGATAAGGACATCCTCGCCGGTATCCGGCTGGATCGTTTCTTCCCGGATCGTGAGAAACAATTATTGGTCGCGGTGACTGAGAAACGGACGAAGGAAGAGTTGGATCAATTTGTTAAGGCTTTGGCGACGATTGGGTAACGAGGTGCACGTTATCCTTTATCTGCGCACGTCATCCTGACACCGCGCACGTCATCTTGACACCGCGCACATCATCTTGACACCGAAGGTGGAAGGATCTCGGTTTTGACATTCTGACAATTCATTTGAATTCAGGGACACTTTCTCCGAAAGTGTCCTTCAGACTGCTGACAAAGTCAACGAATGCTTTTCCAGCGTTGGAATACGACGTGTGTCATTCCGAACGAAGCGTAGCGCAGTGAGGAAGATCGGGCTTTTCCAACAGTTTATAAGTTCGATCTTTTTCAGCCGTCGAACTGACGACGGCTTCAAAATGACACCCTGTGACCAATACAGGGGTTTGTCAACACACTGTCACCCGCAGCCAGAAGCTGCGGGTGTTTTCGTTGTTGATGACGAATAAAAATGCGCCTGTTGTAAACTGATATAATGATACTGCAGCGATTATTCCTCCATCGTACTCAGATCCCCCAGCGGCTGACCCAGGGCCTTGGCGCGCAGCACACGTCTCATAATCTTGCCCGAACGGGTTTTCGGGAGCGAATCAACCAGCTCTATTTTTGCGGGGACAGCGATCGGACCCATTTCGTCACGAACATGACTTTTGAGCGTGTCCTCGGTCGGAGTTACAGATCCAGCGGTGGGAATGCAGAAGGCGTGGATCACGTTACCCTTGATCTCATCAGGCACGCCGATCACCGCCGCCTCACTTACAGCCGGGTGGCTAACCAACGCTGATTCCACTTCCGCCGTGCCGAGCCGATATCCCGCCACTTTGAGCACATCATCGAGTCGCCCGATGATCCAGATATAGCCATCTTCGTCCTTACGCGCGCTGTCACCAGTGAGATACCATCCTTGTTCGCTGAACTGGGACCAGTATTGTTCGACATAGCGTTCCGGGTCGCCATAGACTGTTCGCAGCATGCCCGGCCAGGGTTGCTGGATCACAAGTTTACCCTCTTCGTTCGCATCGCATGATGATCCATCATTGCGGACCACGTCCATCATGATGCCGGGGAAAGGCTTGGTAGCCGATCCGGGTTTCAACGGTGTGACAGGAAGTGGTGTGATCATGTGGCCGCCGGTTTCGGTCTGCCACCAGGTGTCCATGATCGGGCAACGTCCTCCCCCGATCACCTTATGATACCATTTCCACGCTTCGGGGTTGATCGGTTCACCGACTGTCCCGAGAATCCGCAGGCTTGAGAGGTCATGTCGCTGTGGCCAGCTCTCGCCGAAACGCATCAGTCCACGAATCGCGGTGGGAGCGGTGTACAGACTGGTAATTCCGTATCGCTCGACCAGTTTCCACCATCGGTCGGGATATGGGAAGTCCGGTGCGCCTTCGTAGAGGAAGCTGGTCGCGCCGAGTATCAGGGGAGCGTAAACGATGTAGCTGTGTCCAGTGATCCATCCCGGATCGGCCGCACACCACCAGCGATCCTTGTCATTGATGTCAAACACCCATTTCAACGTTGTGGCAATCTGAACCTGGTAGCCACCATGAGTGTGGAGAACTCCTTTGGGGCGACCGGTCGTTCCGGAGGTGTAGAGGATGAACAGCGGATCTTCGGCGTCCATCACTTCAGTTTCGCACACCGAGCTGGCGATTGGTAATGCCATGAGGTCGTGCCACCAGTAGTCACGGGCGGCTTCCATGTTGACATCTTCACCGGTGCGTTTTACAACAATCACGTGTTCGACATACCCGGACCTCGAAACTGCCTCATCGGCGATTTTCTTCAGTTTGACCGTTTTGCCACGTATCCAGGCACCATCCGCTGTGATAAGAACTCGGCTGCGGGCATCTTCAATACGTTCGGCGAGGGCTTCGGTGGAGAATCCACCGTATACGACGCTGTGCACTGCACCTATTTTTACGGTAGCGAGCATGGCAATCACGATCTCCATGATACGGCCCATGTAGATCGTTACCCGGTCGCCCTTCTTGACACCCATTGATTTGAGCACGTTGGCGAATTTGTTGACTTGCTTCCGCAGTCGGAAGAAGGACATGGTGGCATGTTCGCCGTCCTCACCCTCCCAGATGAAGGCAATCTTGTTCTTGGTCGCGGTGTCCATGTGGCGGTCAAGCGCATTGAGCACGATGTTGGTTTTTCCACCCACGAACCATTTGAAAAATGGTGCTTCGGAATCGTCGAGGACAGTTGTCCACGGCTCGTACCATTCGAGCTCCGCCGCTCGTTCTTCCCAGAATGCGACGGGATCTTTCAGGGCTTCGTTTCGTGTCGTATCCCAATCTCTGATGTGGGCATCGGCAACGGTATCGGGTGAAGGTTGATAGATCTCACTGCTGTTTGCAGGTGGGGCTGAGGTAGATCTGTCTGGGTCTTCGTGCGGAGTGTGAGTGTTGATGGATGTTGAGGTGGATTTGTCACTGTCAGACATGGGGAGCTCTCCGGTTGATAGCAATGAGGTCGCGGCATGACTTGTCATGTCGCACACCATGTGGTGAGAATAAGAAAGTCAGGGGTGCCAAACAATAGTAGCCGGTAGATTTGGTAAGGACTTCAGACCGTGTTGATACACACCGAGATCCTTCGCTTCGCTCAGGATGACACCTTTCTTGCCCGTGTTGATTCGTCCATCGCGGCTTAGATACATCGGATCATCCCTGCTGGCGAAGCCCGCAGGGGCACCTTCCATAGTCCATAGTCCATAGTCTTTAATAGACGGGGCCGTGCTGGAAAACTCGTCAAGTGTGGATCATCCACGACATGAATGTCGTGGGCATGACAACATCGCAGCTGAGTTAACTGGATAACCGGCTGATGGAAAACCAATTGAGAACAAACGCAAATATTGTGATATTTTCACAATCATATCCCCTGATCTAACAATAAAACCCCGCAAGTTTATCCCTGCGGGGTTTTGATTCTTCCTGCTACAACCACTACCGCATCAGGACGACCTTGCGAGTCTCCTGTAGTGGGCCTGCCTGGAAACGGAGGAAATATACGCCGCTTGCCAGATTATTACCGTTGATCGTCAATTGGTGATGTCCGGCCTTCAGCTCACCATCAACCAGGACGGCGACCTGTTGTCCGAGGACATTGTAGAGCATCGCCTTTGCCACTGCGGCTTCCTTCATGGTGAAGGATACCGTGGCGGTTGGATTGAATGGATTGGGGTAGACACCGTTGAACGTCCATTCCAACGGCTGGACAGTTTGATCTTCGTGAACAGCGAGTGTTGCTGCACCGTCATCAACAGTCACCGTTACCGGCATGTAAACTTCCGGTGTGATGCTGTTATTGTTGAAACGCAACCAACTGGAATAGACACCTTCAGGCATATCGAGGGAAGCCAGGTTTACGTCCATGCTGACGTTTTCACCCGGCAAAATATCGCCACCTGATCTACTGAGGTTCATCCATCCCTGGTTGGGCAGGAATTCGAAAACTTCAACGCGATCTTCCACCATAAATGTGTTTTCCAGGACTATCAGTGACCAGAAGAACGGATCCATCTGATAGGTTAAGTGGATGTCTTTGACCCTGTATCCATCCACTGGCAGGAGTGCAACGGTCATCGTATCACCGGTGAATGGGTCCATTTTCATGACCCTTAGATCATCGCCTATGGTGGGTTGCAGCGCAATATACAGGTCATATCCGTCCGGATCTTCTCCGAAGTAGCTATTCGCTACGATGTTCATTCCCGTGTTGTATACCTGCAGGATGACACCAGTGCGTGAAACTGCATACATGGAAGAGCTAATCCTGCCCATCCAGAAGATGTCGTTGTCTTTATCGTAGGTCAGATAGGGAGTGTTCCCTATCACATCAGGCAACAGCACTTCTGAGGTCATTGTCAAATCGAAGCTGACCTCATCGTAATACATCTCGTAGAGTATGTTGTCGTCCACACCGTAGAGATACTCTCCGTCGGTGGTGATGCCGGAGAATCCGTTTAATGTCGGGTTGGGAACTGGCTGTGGGTAGGATTGAACATGATTTCCCTCAATATCATACCTGTACAATCCATTCGGATTGCTGCCGTTATTCGATCCGGCCAACCAGTAGAATCCCTTGTGGAAGGTAACACCCCTATGACTTTCTTCACCGCTGGTCAATGGGAAAGTGTCATCCAGATTCCATAATTCATCAGCTACAGCGCCCGGGCCATCCCTGTCAACTTCAACTTCCCAGGTGAGCCGACCATCACCGTCATTGCTGATGACAACGGTGCTGACAGCGGAATCGTCTAGTTGAAGTGTAACGTCAATCTCGGCGACATCAGTTGCGAATTGAGGAGCAGTAACCGAGAAATTACGGATCAAGGTTTCATCCTCAATAACTTCAATTTCTTCTGAAACCGGATTGATACCCGCCCCTTCAACTATGAGTAGATGTGGGCCAGTGATCACGCCGACCAAATCGTAATCGCCATCGGCATTCGTCGTGGTGTAGTATCCCCAGTCAGAGGTGCGCACGGTGGCACCTTCAACAGGACCACCTCCTGTTTGGTAGTTCACGTTTCCGGAGACAGAACCTGAGGCCAGTGACACCAATGTGGTGATCAGGATCGCACGACCATTGGTGATGTTTCCGCTTGGGCTATCGTCTGAATCCCAGTACGCGATCTCCAGACCATCAGACTGATCGCCATTTTCAACCCCAACCGTCATGTAAGGGTTATCGGAACTATCACCTGACGTATGATTCACATCCTCGTACTGGAAGAGGATGTTCGCATCTCCAGAGATAGTGACGTTCTCTCCGAGCTGATCGTAAATGATCATCTGGAAAGTATTCGGAGACCCGTTGAAAATATCCGCAACTGAGTACCACTCAATGATGTATCGTCCGTTGGGTTCATCGTAATATTGGAAGATACCACTGTTTGCACCACTCACCCTCCTGTCATCCCAATAAGGTGCAATCATGTAGTTTGGACCCAGCGGCGAAGGAATCGGCCAGTTACGCGGGGTTCGCATGTCAGACTGATTACCCATAGAAGCAAATCCGTTGCAGGTAACCGTCATCAGGGAAAAATCAACGCCATAGTACTGCACGTTGAATGGCAGATCGACGACATCCGCATCATCATCCTCTTCACCACTATCATAGATATCCAACTGTGTGCCCGTGTAATCGTTATTCGGAGCATCAGGGTTAATCTCGATCCAATCATACTCTGGAGCTATTTCGTAGCCGGTATCACGGTTATCAAATGCGATATAGCCATAGTCATCCGGTCCAACCGGATCAGTTGCTTCACGTGTGCCGAGGGGAATGGTGACACTTACCGTGTCAATATGACCTTCCGCATTGCTGATGTACAGCTCAGCCTTTGCGGGATAGCCTTTGAAGGCTGAGGGGTGGGCTGTGATCGAAATGTCACTGGTAGTGCTTACCTCACCGACCTGAGTGGCGGGAATGGTACCCGGGCCACTGTTGACGATTATGTAGGTATCCAGGCTGACAAGCTCGACTTGCGACGCAACACCATCAGACAGACCGATGTTTGCCAGATCGAAGTTGACGTCTACCGTAGCCCCAGGGGTAATAGTACCTGAAACGTTATGGTTGACGTAGGTGTATTCAGGTGCGTGGATTTTGAACGTAAACAGGTCTTCCTGCACCACATTTGGCTGACCACCACCCTGCGGGATAATGCCCAGCCCAATCGTTCCATCAACAATCCAGCCACTCTGAGCGTCATCAGCAATCTGAATCAATGCCAGACTGGTTGCGTCCTGTACTTGACCGCCATTGATAGTTCCGAATTGGGCAACTCCTCCCGTGGCTTCAACCATCGGATCGTCGGTGTTGAAAACGGCACCTACTCTTGGCGCGTTAAAACCGTACATGTTGTGCAGAGTGATCCAAAGGCCAACGATTTCGCCTGGTTCTGCGAGTCCGTCACCGTCGCCAGATGATCCACCCATACCATTATCGATAATCCGTACGTTTTGAACAGCCATCAGGGTGTTCACTTCACAGGGGATGTCCGCCTGATACGGATGGCAATTCTGCTTGGTGACTGTCAGTTTGGCTATACCCAAGCCTTCAAATGGAGTGTCGAGTACGATTCTTCCGGCAGCGTTGGTTTCGCCAAACGCCACCGTATCATCAGATGCATCATTCTTGTAAAGGCAAACCCAGGCTCCTGCTTCGGGTTGACCTTGATCATCTGTAACGATCACTTCATAGCCATTTCGGCCATACTCGATGCTTGCCGGGTGGGTAACTACCAATGGGCGTGGGATATCTGTCCAGAGCCAGACTGACGGATCACCCATCATGTTTGTCCACTCCGAGAAGTTCGCAACAGCCCCACTGGCCCACGGGTAATAGGAGTTGTACAGGTTAACTTTAGTCCAGAATATGACTGCGCCCATCTCTTTGTTCTGGAGAACCACATTTGAGAAAATGCCTCCTCCGGAGAGGGAATTGTTGTACCGGGTGTGTGTACTAAGCGTCCCCGTAGCAATACAACCAATGCCTCCAGTGGGCACATTGGCTGATCCCGCGCTCATCCAGGATTCACTCTTATCGTCTCCCCCGGTCCAATCGCCTTCTCCACAAGTTATAGTCAGAACCATGGGTAACATGAAATCGTTGTCAAGGTTCAGGATCTGTGAGTTCGTCATTCCAGAGTT
The DNA here is from genome assembly GCA_913009835.1 of uncultured bacterium. Classification (GTDB taxonomy): domain Bacteria; phylum Electryoneota; class Electryoneia; order Electryoneales; family Electryoneaceae; genus BMS3BBIN04. The sequence continues at coordinate 1,852 of CAJVXH010000138.1, read as the reverse complement.
CACATACCCCCTGTAACTGAAGAACGAAGCCCCGTTTTCAATCGACTGAATGTTTCGACTGTTAACATTACCGTGTCCGTCATTATACCAAGCTGTGTCAACCTGTGTGTAGCCGATATCCAGCATAGCATTACGGGCGTAACGTCCGAGATAGACGGTCGATATACCAGAATAGGATGATCCGGCACCAACTACTCCGCGCAGATACCAACCCGTGTCTTCCATGTACGGGTCACGTTCATAGAGGAGCACTTTGTTCTCATATGCATTCAAATCCCCCGAGTCATCGACACTGATTCTGCCGACACCAGCATCCGGGAATTCGTCATTTCCTGCCAGCTTGATGTAGTAATGGTCACCCATGCCCTGGCCGGGCGGGGTGCCATAAGTGCCACCATCATCACCGACTATTACTACCCAGTCAAACTTGTATTGAGAGTTGTCCCAACGGCTCTGCAACTCGCCTTTTATGGAATTGGAGTTCCAGCTAACCATTGAATCTGTGAGCAACTCGAGTTTGTAACCTTTCTGACGCTTCCATTCGATCCACTCGTCCAGCTGCACTATGGCGGTTTCCCTGGCAACGACCTGAAGAGCGCCGTGATAGATCTCAAAGTCATCGAGTTCGTTCGCATCCCAATCAAGGAAGCTCTCATACAATGAGAGGTACGAAGCACTTAATGCAGTCGGATATGATGAGAGCTCGTTTACACCGGGTCCACCATACTGAACATCGACTTCCATTCCACTGTATACGCGAACCTCGTTGCGAAAGGCGTTGACTTGTACCGGATAAGTGACGAGGTTGGCGATGCGGAACTGACGGGCGATGGCTGGCTCAGTAACTTCGGCGATAGTCTCTGGATACCACTCATCAACCGTGTCATCCAGTTCCCCGAACACATACTCATCACCGTTCATGCCCATATAGGCTGCATATTCGAAGCCGGTCATCGTCTCATACTCGGCATTCAGAATAACCGCCTGGGCACCGCCAGTAAGCGGCATGCGGAACATCCGTGACAGACGTGGAACTGTCGGCAAACCCTCTTCCTGAATCATGCCAGCACCGGGGATCTCCAGAACTTGTCCCCAACTATCTCCAATGGGGACATCAGCGATCTCAGGAGCGGCTATTTCTAATCCAAAGCGTATGCCATCGGCACGTTTCTGGATGTCGTTCGCAACCATCGCTTCATGGTTGGATTGTTGAGCCTCAGATCCAGCAAATGCAGTTGCTGCAAATATGACAACAAATAAAACCCCACACACCACTTTCCAACTCATATCACTTCTCCCGTGCGCAATACCACATGGATTTAGCCCCACCTGTCATGTTCGCAGTATCAAGATTGGGACGGTGACCATGCAGTCATCGTGAGTGCAACAGTTCCTTTTCCATCTACGAGCCCGCAGTGCACCCTACAATGCGGATGGATTTTTAATCGTGCATAACATACGACCCGCTGCTTAAACCTGCAAAGGAAAATTCGTGATTTCGTTAATTAGAATCAGCATTATTCTCAATTTGCTCTCCTTGGATCGTCAGGCTTCCCAGAATCCACTTATCCAGTGGGTTCAGCCATGAGAAAACCCCTGCGAACCACGCTATGCGAGGGTCACAGGGGCATGCTTTCATCACGGACTATCCCAGCCATGGTAAGTGTTATTCCGCAGACCACAGCCCACAACACTAATCAGTAGACAGCTATGCGCTGATCGTTGAAGCGCTTTTGCCAGCGACGTTCAAGAGTCCACTGACCCTTATTTTCCCTTGAACTCAGGCGCACGTTTTTCGAGGAAAGCGCCGGTGCCTTCCTTAGCATCTTCGGTGGCGAAGCAGGCGCCGAAC
>CAJVXH010000137.1 GCA_913009835.1 uncultured bacterium | reverse complement strand
AAAAAAAAAAAAAAAAAAAAAAAAAAAAAAAAAAAAAAAAAAAAAAAAAAATTTTTTTTTTCAAGCAGAAGACGGCATACGAGATATATCAGTGTGACTGGAGTTCAGACGTGTGCTCTTCCGATCTAATTGCTTCCACGGGAACACAGTTCCTGCAAGGATTAACAGGGCTAACAGAACGACCAGCATCGGCCACTTGAGGGCACGTTTGATGAACGGTCGGTATACCCAGATAAAGAATCGGCTAAGGGGATTCTTGTGCTCAGGCAGAATTTTCCCACGCACGAAGAAAACCATCAATACAGGAATTATTGTGATCGCGATCAGGGCGGATGCACCCATCGCGAACGTCTTTGTGTAGGCCAGAGGACTGAACATCCTGCCCTCTTGCGCCTGAAGACTGAACACGGGAAAGAAACTGACGGTGATGATCAAAAGACTGAAAAAGAGTGCTGGACCTACTTCTTTGGCAGCGTCGGCGATGATTCGCGAATGCGGTTTTTTCCCACCATCCCGTTCGAGGTGTTTGTGAGCGTTTTCAACCATTACAATCGCGGCATCAACCATCACTCCTACAGCGATAGCGATTCCACCTAACGACATAATGTTGGCGTTAATTCCCATCCAACGCATCATCAGGAAACTGACCAGCACGCCTGCTGGCAAGGTAAAGATCGCGACGAGTGAACTCTGGAAATGCAACAGGAAAATGAGTGTGATCAGTGCGACGACGATCATCTCTTCGGTCAGCTTACTCTTCAGAGTGTCAATTGCGCGGTGAATCAGGTCAGATCGGTCATAGGCTGTGACTACTTCGACACCTTCTGGCAGACCTGCTTTCAGGGTCTCGATTTTCTCTTTTACACGGTCGATGGTGGCAAGTGCATTCTCACCGAACCTCATCACAACAATTCCTGCAACAACTTCACCTTCACCGTTCCATTCCGTTATCCCACGGCGGAGTTCGGGACCGACGACAACGTTGGCAACTTGCTTCATCAGGATCGGGTGACCGTTAGCGTCTGTGCCCAGAGCTATCTTTTCGATCTGGTTAATAATTTCTTGATCGGTATCGCCCTTGAGGTAGCCCAACCCACGAACGAAATACTCGGTTTCGGACATTTCAACCAACCGTCCGCCGACATCCTGATTCGATCTCTTGAGTTGCATTTTCAGGTGCTGGAGCGGGATGTTCAAGGCGGCCAGCTTGTCCGGATCAACGACAACCTGGTATTGCTTGACGAATCCGCCGATGCTTGCAACTTCAGCCACACCGGGTACTGTTTGCAGCTCATAACGCATGTACCAATCCTGAATACTGCGCAGTTCTGCAAGAGAATGACGGTCGGATTTGAGCACGTACTCGTAAACCCAGCCAAGTCCGGTAGCATCCGGACCGAGACGGGGAGTAACTCCCTCTGGCAGACGTTCCGCAGCCTGATTCAGGTATTCAAGAACACGTGAACGTGCCCAGTAGAGGTCGGTTCCATCTTCGAACAGCAGATAAACCATTCCAGTGTTAAAGAAGCTGTATCCACGAACGTCTTTCACAAACGGGACGGACAGCAGAGCAGTGGTCATTGGATAGATCACCTGATCCTCGACCACCTGTGGGCTCTGGCCTGGGTAATCGGCGATCACAATAACCTGCACATCCGAAAGATCAGGGATGGCATCGACGGGAATGGTGAACACCGCCCAGATGCCAGCGGCGATCACCGCCAACGTGATCAGGACGACCAAAAGCTTATGTTTGATGCTGCCTTCGATAACATTTTCTATGATGCTCATCGGATACCCGTTGTTCTTTCGTTAGACTGCTGCTATTTGTCGCTGCTCTGCGAATACCTGTTTCAGTGGCCTGCTTGCGGATTTGCTGCTGCAACTTCGGCGCTGGCTGGCTGACTAAGCGCTCGTCTCTTAGCAATGCGGCGCTCAATCGCTTCTTGTAGTGTTGCCTCGCTGTCCAGCAAGAACTGGGCACTGATCACAACTTCTTCGCCGGCGTCAAGATTGTTAGTGATTTCGTAAGAATCGTCCGTTTCCAAACCCAATTGCACTTCGCGAGGCTCAAACAAGCCTTCATCTATTTTTACGAAAATGAGGTCGCGTACCCCGCTTCGAATTACGGCAGATTTCGGGACCGCGACGACTCCCATGATCGGCTGGGATTGTATCCTGACATCAACGTACATGTCAGGTCGAAGTATCAAACCGGGATTGTCAAAGACTATGCGCGCTTCGGCAGTACGAGATCTTGGGTCTAGCGTGGGGTAGATATAGTCGATGTAGCCGGTCAATTCGAGATCTGGATCGTATGAACTGGTGACTATGACCACGTCATTCTCTTTGATCCATGGAAGTTCATATTCGTAGACCTGCGCCTTGACCCACACCTTACCGAGGTCAGTGATGGTGAAAAGATCCATCCCAGCTTTCACTGCCGTGCCTTCGACCACGTTTTTGTGCATCACAATCCCACGCGAGGGCGAATACACCGGTAAAGTTCGCCGTACTTCTCGCGTTTGCTCAAGTCGGTCGATATCACTGTCAGCGACGTTCCACAGTTGGAGGCGACGTCGAGCGGCTTTGATCAGCTCTCGCCCGCCCTGGCTAACATGCGGGATTCCGCTCGCGCTGAGTGCTTCGCCATTCTGAAGTGCCAGAATAAATTCTTCTTGTGCAGCGACTAATTCGGGACTGTAAATCTCAAGGAGGGGTTGTCCTTTGCGAACGGGGTCTCCTGTTCGGCCTACATATAGTTTCTCCACCCATCCACTGATTCGGGAGTTAACCTTTACCTCGTTTTCCTCAGCGATTTCGACGGTGCCATTTGAACGAATTGTCCGAAAGAGATCCGTGCGTTTTGCAGGTACGCTTACAACACCGATGTTCTGCAAGGTTACCGGATCAATCGATACCGTCGACCCGCCACTTACTTCGTCCTCATACACAGGTACGAGATCCATTCCCATCGGTGATTTGCCAGGCTCATCAGAGATGAAGGTGGGATCCATAGGCGCAACCCAATACTTGATCTTCCGGGCTCCTCCAGTTGTTGTCGGTCCTCCGCTCCTTTTCAGGGTGACAAGGTCCATCTGGCAGATCGGGCAGGTTCCAGGCTCATCCTCGATCACATCCGGGTGCATACCGCAGGTCCAGAGCGTTCCGGAGTCCGCCGAAGCGGTGGACTCCTGGGTCGATCTGGACTGCATCGAATGATCTTGTCCGGACTCGGAATCATGCCCGTGACCGCCATGACCTTCATGGCCGGAGTCATCGGATGATTTCGGTTGGTAGTAGGGAGATTGCTTGATTGGTATCCACCCGTTATGTTGGGTGACAGACACCTTCATCGGATCTGCTGGGTCGACAAAGAGCTCATCTTCCTTCGGCATCGGATCACCGGCTTTGTAGCCTTCAACTTTGGTCAATGCCATGTTGCAAATTGTGCAGGATTCACCCTTTTCGTGAGAGAATTCCCACGGGTGCATGGCGCACACGAAAAGCTCGTCTTGCATCTCCATCTTGCTGTGATCCATGGAATCATGATTCATCGATCCATGGTCCATGGAAGAATGGCCGCCACCACTATGATCCATTCCAGCGTCACCTTCGCGCTCTTGATAGAACGGCGATTCCTTGATTGGTATCCAGCCCTCGTGCTGCATGACCGAGATTTTCATCGGACTGTCCGGATCGACGAAAAGCTCATCCTCGGTAGGGATAGGATCGCCAGCTTTGTAACCCTCTACCTCAGACAATGCCATGTTGCAGATAGAGCAGGACTCACCCTTTTCGTGGGAAACTTCCCATGGATGCATTGCACAGACATACAAGGCATCTTCAGTACTCGCCTGCACGGTGGCGGCATTTGCCAGCTCGGCCTGCAAGCCATTTATGGCGAGTCCAATCGACAAACCGGCGATTAGAAGGCCGGTTATCAAGAACATCCTGTTGCGATTCTTCATCTATCAATACTCCTCTTCTTTAGGTGTAACCAACGAAATAGTTTTCGTCTCAACCAATGCCGCAATCGCTGCGCGTACTTTGGCCCGATCGCGCAAATGCATCAGTCGTTGTAGACGGTAGTTGATCAAATCACGTTCTGACGAGACGAGCGCTTCAACACCGACCCGGCCGACAGAGTAATCTGAGAGTGTGCTGGACAGAGCAGCTCCAGCCTGTGGTAAGACGCCTTCGTTATACAGCTGAATCTGCTCACTGTGTCTAAGATCTTCATCGAGCAATGATTCGACTTTTCTTCCTACATCAAGCTGAGCTTGTCGCAGGGTATGTTGGGCGGATCGCTTCTCAGCGACAGCTTCCTGCACCTTCATAGACTGCTTACTTCCACCAAAAATGGGTAGTGTCATGCCTGCGCTGATGGTGACAAAATCCGCACGACTCATGCCGTTGTCCGCATCCTGGCGAAACCCATAACCACCGCTGAGCATTAGCTCTGGAATCCATAACTGTTTGGATAGATCAATCTTAGCATCGCCAGCCCTTACCATCTGCTCAGCCACTCGAATCTGGGGAGCACGATTGGCTGCGTCAGACAATGCTTCTGCATCAATCGCAGTGAATTGAACAGGAAGGCCGTTCGGCGGAGGTGGTAGCGCGTCTGCCTCACGACCAAGGAACACAGCGACCTTGCGCCCAGCATTGCGGGCCATCTGCTCCAGTTGAATACGCTGGCTCGCCAAGCGTGACCGCTCTGTTTGAAGACGCAACCAATCGGATTGCAAACCTCTGCCGGTTTCATATTTCGTGCGGGTTATTACCAACAACTCATCAATCAGACGAATTGTTGTGTCAACCGTCGCGACGCTCTCCCGCAGATATGCCCAATCGTACCAGGCACCTCTCACGGTCTCAAGAACAGTCGTTGTCTTCAAGCCCACACTCTCACGGGTTGCGTCCATCATCGCTTCAGCCACATCACGCTTGCTCTCATACTTCCTATTGAGCGGAATGGATTGTGATGCATTGATCCACAGCCCTGTCATCGGTTCCTGGTTCAAATCGAACAGGTTGTCCGTGGGCAAATTCATCGCACCAAACGTAAGTTTTGGATCCATCCATGAACCCGCTTGTGGAATTCGTGCCTCAGCAGCGGCGAGTCGTTCCCGTAGTGCTTCAAGGGAAGGGTTCGCGGCAGTTGCTTCCACTAGTAACTGGCTAAGGACAGCATCCTCGGGAACGATTGATCGTGATTCCGTTTCCGCATTGGAGATAACTGTCAGCAGCAAGAGCGTTACGACAGAAATGAATACGTGAAATCGAAATCCGTGAGCTAAGGATGTGCGTCTCATGTCAGAGATAATCCTCGACTGGTTGTCGTTGTTGTTTGGTTGTCTGTTAGCAACTCACATGCCATAATCATAAACCGTTAATAATCAACCAAGTAGTACACCAACCTCATTGAAGAGAAATTGTAAATTGAAAGATTCTTTCAATCTACTCTTCACCATGGAAAGAGATGTTTATTATCAAACGAAACGCACGAAAGGGAAGTCAGTTTTGAGGAGATTGAAATCCGAGTGAATGAAAAGTCGGATTGAAAGAAACTTTGAAATATTGGTTGATTCTTTCAAACGTTCATATCCCTGAACAATATTGAAGTGCAGTAATATCAACATCTTAATTGTTGGCATTGTACTTGCTTTAATGATCGTCGAAGACAAGATGGCTACGGAGGCGATCATGTTAGCAAAGACGCAGAAGTTCAGACTCGATGCAAAATCAACAGCTTCTTTTCAGCGACTTGAGTTTTCAGTCGGTTCGCTGCGTGGAGTACTCGCCGCCGATCTCAATCGGGACACTGGAATGCTGGTTGTGACCTACGATCTGCTGAGAACGAATTTCACTTGTATTGAACAGCATTTAATTCAAAACGATGCTCGCATATGCAAGAGACCCTGGTGGAAGAAAATGCAAATCGGTATGATTCGATATCTCGAGCAAAATGAGCGCGAAAACCATCGTGCAAAACCATCTGGATGTTGCGCGGGATTTGAAAGAGGTGGTCATGGCACAGGCAACACCAAGAAGCAAAGTGTTGCTAGTACCCTGCAACCTATGTGACTGTGAGAACGGATTAAGAACGTCAATAGCGAGAGGTTATTCATGAAAAGACAAAAGCCAGTGCGCGATCCTGTGTGTGGTCGGCGGGTTAACCGCAACCGCAGCCACATGGAACTCATTTACAAGGGCAAAAAGTATTTTCTCTGTTGCCCCAAGTGTCAATCAGAGTTCGAAGCAAACCCCGATCAATACATCCGGGAGGGCGATGACGAATAGGACAATTACCTGACGGTAGCTCAACGACCCATCAGGACCACGCGCCCGCTCTCGTCGATTTGGCCGGAGCGGGTTGTGTTTAAACCTGAAAGAATACAAATGCTGGAGGGTTGAATTGAAGAATTCGATCAACTCCCTCTGACAGGCACAACGATTTGTAATCGATCTGTTGATTCGTAACACGTAAACAAAGAGGAGGTGCACGATGAAACGCGCACTCGTAGTGATGATCGCCATGGTATTGCTATTACCCGCTGCTTATTCACAGATGCACGGAGGCGGCCAAGGCTCGATGAAGATGGATGACAATGGTCACAATGATTCATCGATGATGTGCAAAAACATGATGGGCTCTGCTGAGATGGACCACGGTATGATGGATCAAAGCATGATGGATCATACCGAGATGTCAGGGATGATGGGTTCAGGAATGATGAATCCGATGGATTCCTTGATGGATATGGGTCTGTCTGACGGTCAGATTGAACAGCTCATCGAGATTCAGTCAGATCTTGTCCGAGACACAATGCCAATCCATCGGAAAATGATGGCGACTCGACAAGAACTTCAACAGCTCAACCTGGCGGCTCAACCTGACCTTAGCGGTATCGAGGAACGCAAGAGCATGCTTGCGAAAAGCGAATCTGAACTGGTGAAAATCACTTCGGACTCACAACAAAAAGCGTTGACAGTTCTAAACGAAGAACAGGTGATGGCACTTGGCGGAAGCCAACTACCTATGCTGATGTATTCCAGCATGTCCTGCCCAATGATGTCTGACGGTGGCATGATGAATATGATGGGTGGTGAGGGCATGGATCCTGGCATGAAAATGGATGCCACTGATACCAAGTCCAGTACCAGCGGTGGGGATCATGATTCTCATCATTGATCCAATCATCCACCATCAACCTGAAACAGGTCCTATCCCGAAGCGGGGTGGGACCTGTTCATTTCATTCCCCCAAGCATCATTGCAATCATCGCCAAACCCATTACTCCCCCCCATAACCAGCCAGAGTGCATATCAAAATGTAAAGAGTCTGATTGCGATTCACGCATGAATTCGGTTTCGGACTTGACGATATCGGCGATCAGCAACGTTACTTCAGTGGATTGCCACGGTCCCTCCGGGGTAATCGACCATCGGCGCAGGATAACGCTTTCCTCGTGCATGTCATATAAGTCTGAGTAAAATTCATCACCATTCGTCAATTGGACATGAAGAATTGTACTCGATCGCTTCTGGGATGATAGATCATCAGCTTGAGTGTCAGAATCAGCTAAAGGCTGACCAATTGAAAACATCACAACAAGCATAATGAAAAGAAGTTTCCGCATAGCATCTCCTACTAGCATGTATAGAGTGAAGTTAAAAAGCGGCCGACGAGATACTCGCCGACCGCTGGGGAAAGGGTATCACTCTGGTTGGAGAACATCACCATGTGATTCCGAGAAACTATTGGACAAGTTGGATCTTGGTAACCTTTTCTTGAGCGCCTGCTTGTACACGTACGAAGTACACCCCTGCAGACCAGTCGGATCCATCGATATTGATACTGTGAACGCCAGCTTGCAGGATGCCTCGATCGATGCTCATGATCTGACGACCGAGCACGTCATAAACATCCACAATGACACGTGCTTCATCAGGCAAGATCGCGCGCACAGTTGTTTCAGGATTGAATGGATTCGGGTACGCGATCACGATAAGATGGTCACCAGGAATGCTGACGGGAGTTTCCTCTCCTGCACTTAGTGCGGTCGGTTCAAGACCAGTGATATCACCAGGTTCCCGCCAGAAGACGCCGTTGTGTTCGTATACGACCATAGTCGATTGATCAGGGCAGCCTTCAATCATGCCACCGACAACTTCTGCCCAATCTCCTGCCTGTGGACGTTCGGACCCGTTGCCTGGTTCGTACTCCATTAGACCGTATGATAAACGAAGATCGCCTACCTGATCATCATCCATGTCCAACCAGTACTTGTTGTGGTCGTCTGCATCATCGTCCATTATCACCCAACCAGATGCCATATCTGAGTTTGGATGTTCGAAAGTGCATCCATCATGATCCTGGTGCCATTCACCACCATGACCATTGTGATGTCCACCCATTGAGTCAGGCTCAAACCACGTTTCACCGTTGAGTTCCCAGACCATGACCGTTGGGAGATCATGCATCCACCCGCCCATTGTCATTTGTCCGCCAACAATGGAAATCTCGTCGCCATCTTCGGGAAGCTCAGCGCCTGAAGGAGGTTCGTACCCCGGAGGACCGAATCCAAGACGCCAATCCGCTACTCCGTCATTCTCTTCATCCAGGTAGAAGAAATCGTGCATATCGTTTTCTTCAACGATAGTCCATCCAGCGAGGGAGATTTCTTCCCAATCATGATTACCATGACCGCCACCATGTCCACCACCATGGCCGCCACCATGTTCGAGTATGAAATCGACGGTTGTCGTTTGCTGAGCTACAACCGTGATTTCCTCTTCATCCATTCCGTATCCAGCTAACATGGCGCGTGCTTCGTACTCGCCAGTATCGACATCTTCAATGGCAAAGTCACCATTTTCATCGGTCCAGGTTTCATAGGCGCTCATACCGCACTGGTTATGGTCGGTTTGCGGATCATCACCCATACCACCACCGCCCATGCCACCACCCATACCACCACCCATACCACCACCCATACCACCATCTTCATAAAGGACAACTCGTGCATTCACCAGCGGCATGCCTTCTGTATCGGCGACGTTACCCGCTACTGTTCCAGTCATCTGGGCGAGTGCAGATCCTGCCAAAAGCAGCATCAGTGCGGCAGCAAACCATCTCATCTTCATCTCTACGTCTCCTTTTCTTCCTTGTACTATTTAGAACAAAGTGTTTTTAAAATAACCTGTTGGATCAATCTGGGATAATATTACGCAAGTATAATGCCAGACTATTAACTCTTAAAGATATTGGAGTTAGCAAATCACAATTTCGTCGGAGCTGAAAGATTGATTCAAGTATTGAAGGTCTCTTTCAGTTGGGCTGCGCAAACTTAGTGAACTCTCTCGGTTCTCTCTCAGGGATTAATAGTCAATTTCTCCAGCGCTGTAAACAGATATCAGGAATGTTGGTAGAGGAAAACAGTATTTGGCCCGTGGGTTGCGCGTCAGTAGGCAAACAAAACAGTTTTTCCAAGATGGGTGATCGAAAAAGGAACGTTGAGATGAAAAAAATCTATGGTGGCCTTGTAGTTGTCTTGCTCGTCGTGGCGGTAGTAGTCGTGGCGGTTCAAATGAACCGATCAAATCTTGCGCTTGCCAGTCAAGCGGAAGTGAGTGGGGAGACTGCGGCTGGATGTGGTGGTCTTGATTCGCTCGGTAGCGGTGAACATGAATCAGCGCAAAACGGCGATTCAGATCGTTACATGGGAAAGATCACCGCCGAAGGCAAAGCCGCGGGTTCGTCATTGATGGCTGCGTACAAAGCGGAAGAGCTATACACCTGTCCAATGCATTCAGAAGTAATTACAGACAACCACAACGCAGATTGTCCCATCTGTGGCATGAACCTGGCGAAA
>CAJVXH010000136.1 GCA_913009835.1 uncultured bacterium | reverse complement strand
GACCACCGAGATCTACACTCTTTCCCTACACGACGCTCTTCCGATCTACTTTTGGTCATCCCAGACATAAATGTCTGGGGCAAGAAGCGACCCCGGCTGAGTTAACTGGATAACCGGATGCAAGCAAACACGGGCCTGTCATTTCCCGTAGTCAGCAGCCTGTAGCCTTATGGCCTGTCAGTCTGCACACCGTTCATGCAGAAAAGGCAGCAGTTGTTCTCTAATCTGGTCCCGCACCTCGCGGAACTTCGCCAGCGCGATTTCATCTCCCTCATCTGAAAATGGTGCCGGATCTTCAAAACCGACATGCACCTGCTCCACCGGCTTGTAGAACACCGGGCAGGTTTCGCGCGCATGATCACAGACCGTGACTACCAGATCCAGATCCTCACGGTCGATAAATTCATCGACAGATTTGGATCGCGCACCGTCCAGCGAAATGCCAAGTTCGGCCATCACTGTAACAGAGTGCGGATTGATGCGCGAGGGATTCACACCTGCGGAAAAGGCGTGCCACGAATCCCTCAATTCAGAGTTAATCAGGTATTCCGCCATAACGCTGCGAGCCGAATTACCGGTGCAGAGGATCAGAACATTTTTCACTAATCCATTCCTTCAAGCTGTGATTCATCAGCAGAGAACCAGGACTTCCTGAACCATTTGGATACCCCCACCAATCCAACCAGCACCGGAACCTCAACCAACGGCCCGATTACCGCCGCAAAAGCTTCCCCGGAGTTGATCCCGAACACCACAACCGAAACCGCAATAGCCAACTCAAAATTGTTCGAGGCCGCTGTAAATGAGATGGATGCCGAAGTCGGATAGTCTGTCTTCGTCCACTTTGATAACGCGAACGACAGCAAGAACATGACCACGAAGTAAATCAGGAGAGGAACCGCTATGCGTAGCACATCAAGAGGTAACGCCAACACTTTTTCACCCTGCAAACTGAACATCACGATGATGGTGAATAGCAGGGCGCTCAATGTCAGAGGACTGATTTTCGGGATGAACACCTTCGTATACCAATCATCGCCCTTAATTTTCCGCAAGATCAGGCGTGTGAAGAAACCTGCCGCGAACGGTATCCCCAGGTAGATCAACACACTCTGGGCGATATCTCCCATTGATATGTCCACCACATACCCCTCCATCCCCAGAAATGGGGGGAGGATGGTGATGAACACGAAAGCGTAGAAAGCAAAGAACAACACCTGAAATGTGCTGTTGAGCGCCACCAGTCCAGCTGCGTATTCACGGCTGCCATCCGCCAGATCGTTCCAGACGATGACCATCGCTATGCAACGAGCCAGGCCTATCATTATCAAACCGGTCATGTAGTGTGGATACTCGCGCAGAAAGAGAACCGCTAATCCAAACATCAGCAGCGGTCCCAGAATCCAATTCAACACCAGCGACAGACTGAGCACTTTGACATCAGCGAACACCCGCGGTAATTCTTCATACCGCACCTTCGCCAGGGGGGGATACATCATCAGAATCAGACCAATGGCGATAGGGATTGAGGTCGTCCCCACAGTCATCCTGTCCAACGCAGCAGGAAACGCAGGCAGTAAGGCACCGAGTAACACTCCCACAACCATTGCCGACAGAATCCATACCGTCAGGTAACGATCCAGTAACGATAACCGACGAGGACGGAATCCCCCTGAACCAGCAATCCGTGTCATTTTCCCATCTCCTCAGCGTCTGAAGAAGCCAAACAACAACTCTTACCACGCCAATCCGCGAAGCGTTCGAGAACATCCTCAGCATCGCCAGACTCCTCAATCACCCCGAACACGGTCTTGCGCAACGCCTCCCATCTGGCCGGCAACTCGCTCAAACGGTAGTGCATCCACTTGCCATCGCGCCGTTTGTTAACAAAACCAGCTTCCTCGAGAATGCGCAAATTGCGGGAAGTGGTGGGCGCTGTCAACTCGAGTACATTCTGAATCTCGCAGACGCAACATTCGTCCGTCTGAGCTATCATGTAAAGGATACGTAAACGGGTCGCGTCCGAAAGAGCTTTCAATCGTTTTGCGGTGTCAATCATCTCATTACCTCATTTTCACAATTGCGAAAATATAAAAATGACGCGACAGATGCAACTCCAGACTGGATCCAGACTCGAGAGCGTAGTGAAGTCCGGTTATCCAGTTAACTCAGCTATGAGACATGCCCCTGTGAATCCGCGTCTGTTGGCGGTTCACAGGGATTATCCGGCGGTTTGGATACTCAGTAGTAGATTATGACAGGTGTTCCGAAGTGCGGGATCAACCCTGTGAACACCTTCGGTGATTCACAGGGGCATGTTCATTACGTTGTAGCATCGGACAATCCACGACATGAATGTCGTGGGCATGTCATGCCTACGACGGACATATGAAGCCCGTAGACCAGAGCCCTCTGTGGCCCTGGAAGGACTCCGGTATAGGACAACCTGACCGGGAGCAAGTGTACATTCAGCAAATTCGATGATGACAGTCCATACTCAACGGAACTGCAATTCTACTGTGACAGCCAGCCGACAAAGACGAGATCCAGAGAGATTCTTCAGCACAGATACGGTCAACGCCTCACTGGGCAAGATGTCAGTGCGTGGAGGTGCTTTCGCTGGTGGCGGACAAGCTATCAAGTTCATCCTGCAGCTTACGTTCAACATCATTCTGTTCCGTTTGCTCACTCCCGTCGAATTCGGCCTGATCGCGATGGTCACATCGATCATGAGTATTGTTCGCGTGCTAAAAGATTTAGGGTTGACGACTGCTATTGTGCAGAAGAAACAAATAAGCCATGCGCAGGCTTCCAACCTGTTCTGGATCAACAGTGCATTCAGCTTGCTTGTGGTATTTGCTCTGATTGCGTCCTCATCTGCTCTGGCAACATGGTTTAACCGAGTTGAAGTACAGACGATCACTTATTGGATAGCTCTATCATTCCTGCCTATTGGAATCAGTGGGGAACATCGTGCGATCCTCGTACGTCAAATGCACTTTGGCCGCATTGCCCTTGTCGAAATAATCTCGATTACGATCGCGGTTACAACCGCAATTGTGGCCGCCTTTCTGGGGGCTGGGTACTGGGCACTGGTGATATACCATATCGTTCAGAACACAGGAATAGGTATCGGATTGTGGGTCGCCTGCGGGTGGATACCCGGACTGCCACGGCGGGATGTAAGCGTACGTTCGCTGCTTAAGTTCGGTGGCAACATGTTAGCTTTTAATCTGGTGAATGTCCTCAGCAAGAACTTTGACCAAATCCTGATAGGCAAGTACCTCGGACCAGTTTCACTGGGATTTTATGAACGCGCATATCGTATCGTAGTTCAACCAGTCGGACAGGTTCAATATCCTCTATCTAATGTCGCTATTCCAGGATTGAGTCGTTTACAGGATGAACCGAAGCGATACAAAAAGTACCACTCTCGCGTTATAGGTATGATAGGTCTAGTTATTTCTCCAGTAATGACACTGGCTGTAATCATGGCACCGGAACTGATTCCTGTCGTTTGCGGATCTGGATGGGATGAATCCGTACCTCTCTTCGCAATTCTGGGAATCTCCGCCATTTTCACTCCCTACTCGTTCACTGCTGGATGGTTGATGGCGAGCCAGGGCAGAGTCAGTGAGATGCTTCGGATGGGTATCATCAACAGTATTCTCAGCATCCTCGCAATTATTGTCGGTCTTCAGTGGGGAGCAATAGGTGTAGCCTGGGGAGTATGCCTCAACCTGATATTTCTGAAAATCCCATTCGTATTCTGGATGGCGGGAAAACGTGGGCCTGTGTCCATTATGGAAATAGCCAACCAACTTCCTTTTCCGCTCTTCATCTCAGCAGTTGTAGGCGTGACGGCCTTTGGCTATCGTAGCTGGTTTAACGCTGGATCGGATATCGTTAACCTGATCGCGGCCACAGGCCTGAGTGTCATTGCAGCATCCATCGTCATAGTCATTACGCCGCGTGGACGTCGCAGCCTCAAAGAAATGCGCGAGATGATCGTTCTATTCCGCTCCAAATGAAAACGCTCGTGCAACAATACACGAGCGCCAAATGTCCCGCGTTTGTCGACTCTCTGCATGGACTGAAATCCGTGGTAATTCAGTTAAACAATCATCCGGTTATCCAGATAACTCAGCTATGATATATGCCCCTGTGACCCGCCGTCTTTTTGGCGGTTCGCAGGGATTATCCAACGTTAGTCCTGAGTCTCGAGTCCCGAGTCCTGAGAAAACAGACACGCACTTGATAACTTTCGGACCTGCCCTGCTATCGCCTGCGGCGGTTCGCAGGGATTATCCAACGTTAGTCCTGAGTCTCGAGTCCTGAGTCCTGAGAAAACAGACACGCACTTGATAACTTTCGGACCTGCCCTGCTATCGCCTGCGGCGGTAACAGGGGCATATTCATCGTACGGATCATCCACGACATAAATGTCGTGGGCATGTACTGTTTATCGGTACTCAGGATTGGCATGATCGAAACGACAACCCGCATCCCAGAGCGAGCGTTGGTTGCCATGAGCGGGAATTCCACCCATATCTTTCATCATACGAGCCAAATGCATCAGGTTCCAGGTCATGAAAGTGGTATTTCGATTGGTGAAATCATTCTCAGGTCCACCGGAACCTGGATCCAGGTAGGACGGCCCCGGACCGACCTCGCCCAACCAGCCCGCATCGGCTTGTGGGGGAATGGTATAACCAAGGTGCTGCAACGAGTAAAGAATGTTCATCGCACAGTGCTTTGCACCGTCCTCATTTCCAGTAATCAGTGTTCCGCCGACTTTCCCATAGTATGCATACTGCCCATGTTCATTGAGATCGCCCGAGGTTGAATACAACCGTTCTACTACCTGCGTTGCGACAGAGGATTTTTCGCCAAGCCAGATCGGAGTGGTCAAAACCAGAATATCCGCGGATTGAACTTTTTTGTAGATTTTCGGCCACGCATCATCCGGCCAGCCACGATCGCTCATGTCGCCGTACACCCCGGTTGCAATCGGGTGGTCTATTGGACGCAGCACATCGACTGTCACCCCGTTCTTTTCCATAATTGAGCGTGAGATGTTTATCAAACCATCTGTATGGGACATCTCGGGTGATCGCTTCAATGTGCAATTCAGAAACAGAGCCCGGAGGTTTGAGAAATCCCATTTGCTCGTTGTGCACATTTCCAGCTGTTTCTCACTGAGAGTCATTCTTCCGACCTTTCGTGAGTTTCAATGTAGAATACCGTTTCCAGACACTCCGTTCAAAGCCCTCAGGTTCCTGTAATAGTACATGCGAGCGTGAGTTGCCGAAAGCACATTCTGTGATCTACGTTCAGTCGAAGTAGTGAGAAACATCAACTGGAACAATAATGAGTTCGATTCAACCTGTTTTCATATTCGGCTACACCCACTCTGGAACCAGTCTGTTACAAGGAATCCTGCGCCGTCATCCGGCTGTATTCTCTCAGCTAAGCGAATCATCCTTCTATCAATTTCCGCACATTTATATGCATAAATATCCCAGCCTCGATGCTGATGAAGCTGTTTACGGAATGATACTATTCTGCGCAAACCTCATCACCAAAGGCTATCGACAACTCATCTCACTCCAATCAGTACAGCACGATCCTGATCTGCTCTCTTCCGATGAGCTCAAGGCCATTCAGGCAACCCTCTCTAAACAACCAACTCATCGTGAAATCTTCCCCAGAACCTTCGATTTCCTCGCCGAACGTGCCGGCAAGAGACTATGGGTTGAAAAGACACCCGATCATACACAGCAGGCGAAGCGAATTCTCTCTGAATTGCCAAGTGCGAAAGCTATCGAGCTGGTACGTGACGCTCGGGATATCCTCAGCTCTAAAAAGCTTCGTGAGCAGAGGTTGTATGGAAAGATCCGTGATAACACAGCCACGGAACTCGATACCATGTTGCTCGGCAGTGCCGACTACGACACCTTCTGGAATGGACTCGCCTGGAAGACATCCATCAATGCGATGAATCAAGCAAAAGCCTCATATCAGGATAGAATCCTGACTATCCGATACGAAGACCTTACTTCGCAATCCGAGGCAACGGTTCGGAAGATATGCGAATTCCTGGAGATTCCATTCGTGCCAGAAATGATGGACGCTGACCAGGAGAATGTCGCCGAACGGGATAAGCAGGAGACAAAAGTGGGGACAGGAATCCTGTCAACCTCCATCGGACGGTGGAAATCGACGCTCTCACCCGGCGAAAAAGCCCTCGCCAATCGTCTGCTCAGGGTTGAACTTCAGCAACATGGATACCAAGTTCCAGCACTCTCAACACTAGACCGTGTTCGGAGTATCTGGACGCTGATCCGCAGCCTGCCCAAACTCTTCATCCGCATATGGAACAAGCTGAAACACAAAGGTGTGAGACATACAGTTGATAGCTGGAAAAACTATATTCGACGTATCCTTCCAGTAAAATGACGGGTGACTCGAGATTTAACCTGGTTTCACCTCCTCCATTATCATAACTGGAGTGCTCACATGAGCCACACAATCCATTGTGCTCTGTTAATTATACTCATTGCACTTTTCCCCGTTCACGCGAGCAAGTCTCAGGATAATACCATGACGAATACAAATCTGGCCGAAGCCACATTCGCAGGAGGTTGCTTCTGGTGCATGGAACCACCATTCCACGCACTCGAAGGTGTCCACGACGTCATAGCAGGGTTCACCGGCGGACAGGAAAAAGACCCTAGTTACGAGAACGTCGTCAACGGGCGTACCGGTCACCGTGAATCAGCGCGAATCATCTACGACCCATCCATAGTCAGCTACGAGAAACTGCTCTACACCTTCTGGCGGAACATCGACCCGACCGATGCATACGGGCAGTTCGCCGACCGTGGATCGCACTACGAAACCGCCATCTTCTACCATGACGACGAGCAGAAACGGCTGGCTGAGATCTCAAAGCGTGAACTGGAAGAATCGGGAAAGTTTGACCGGCCAATAGTGACCGACATCCTACCCGTCACCGAGTTCTACAAAGCTGAGGATTACCACCAGGACTACTATAAAACGAATCCGCTCCATTACGATGCGTACAAGAAGGGATCAGGACGAGAAGGCTTCATCAAAAAGACGTGGAAGGGTGAAGAATAGGCGTTGCCCAATACGTGCTGAGTGGTTATCCTATGACTACTCACCAACATGTTGAACGGAGCGTTCGTGAAACCGATCATCATTGCCATGCTTCTCCTGCTGAGTTCGATAATCAATCCTGGATTCGCCCAGCAGGACGAAATCTCAACAGTCCGTCTCGGCTTCACCGGCGACATATTCCTCGGGAATTGGGCGACGGCGTTCATCGACACATTCGGCGTGGACTACCCATTCGTCGAGACGACCGACCTGTTCAACGAGATGGACCTGGTCGTCGCCAACCTCGAGAGTCCGATCACATCGTCCGACGAACCGTACGTCGAGAAGTCTTATCTGCTCAAGGCCCGTCCGGGCATCTCGCAGGGACTGCTGAACGCCAACATCCGCGCCGTCACCCTCGCCAACAACCACATCCTCGACTACGGCCTCGCCGGCCTGACCGACACCTTCAACGAACTGGACGCTACCGGCATCCAACACTTCGGCGCGGGGATGAACGTGGATGAGGCGTTGCGGGAAGCTTCGTTTGAGATCAATGGTCAGACCATCGCCCTGCTCGGCTTCTCGGCGACATTTCCGGAAGAATTCTGGGCGAGTGATACGTCTGCGGGGACGGCGTTTCCGTATGACGAGGACGTACGCCGGCGGGTCTCACAATGCGCGGCTGAATATGACATCGTGGTCGCAATTTTCCACTGGGGCGCGGAAAAACGGGACACGCCCAAAGATTACCAGGTCGACCTCGCGCACCTGTGCATCGATAACGGCGCGGACTTCGTGGTCGGCCACCATCCGCACGTCGTCCAGGGTATCGAGATCTACAAGGATGTGCCCATCTTCTATTCGCTGGGCAATTTTGCGTTCGCGTCATACAGCGAGACGGCACGGGTGGGCCTGATCGCGGACATCACCTTTGAGGACGGTGCTGTTTCTGAGGCGCGCGTCATACCCGTCAACGTCTACAACGCCGAGGTCAACTTTCAGCCGGTGGGGATTGAAGGATCAGAGCGAGCTGATTTCTATGCATACCTACTGACGATCTCAGAAGCATTGAATCCACTACTGATAACTGTTTCTGCGGATGGAAGTATTGAGCATTAGACATTGTGCGTGGCCCTGGACTCTAGTCCAGGATTTCTTCAGCGATCAATAATGAAACCCGGGATTTCATTTGGACCACACATCGTAATAGTGCCTTGACATTGAATGAGTGATAATTTACATTTGTTTAGCTGATAAATATAACCTGCTGTTTCTTTGGGGGATTCAACATGTTAGTCTGTGGCATTAATCTATCCGGATCTGATGCAATATTTGTGTTACTAAGCGGAGAAAATACAAGTTTTGAGCACATAGAATTAAATACATGCAAGATTACACTTGGGAATAGTGACGATTCTCAAGACTTGCGAGCTTTTCAGAACACCATATATGCCTTTTTTCGTGAGCATCCAATTGACGTAATTGTGATAAAAAAGAAGGGTAAGGGAATGTATGCTGGAGGCCCAAGCGTTTACAAAATGGAAACAATAATTCAATTGTATGACCAATGCGATACCGTCCTCGTCCATCCTAGCACTGTTGCAGCAACAATGAAAAAGCACAATCCCAATATTCCTGATAGTCTCTACAAGTATCAGGAATCTGCCTTTGCTGCGGCATTCGCGAGACTCCCATGAGTGATACAATTCTAGCCGTTGAAGATCTCTCTGTTCCACCTGATATAAAAACGAAATTACTTGATCTCAGTAATACTATTAGCTTTACAAAGCATATACAAAAGGGAGCTAACGGATATTTGTTCTTTGGATTCAACAAGCTTCTAGGAAAGAAGGTAGCGGTTAAATTTGTCGATTGGAGTGATGATCCAGACTACAATACTGAGCCAGGGTATCTCGCATCCTTGGATTGTGATAATGTTGTGAAAATATATGATGCAACGCTTATTTGTGACATATATGCATGTTTTATAACACCATATCACTCTAACGGAGATCTAGGCGATAGGATTAGAAGCGGAGATATTTCGATAAGAGAGTCGATTGATCTTACAATTGATATTTTAAGTGGTTTGAGTCACTTGCATTCTAATGGACTAATGCATCGAGATTTGAAACCAGAAAATATATTTATTTCTGATGACAACAAGGCCGTTATCGGTGATTTCGGATCTGTAAAGAAAATACCAGAAGATAACATTGCTATTCCTGGCTCCCGGCATTCATTGATTTACCGTCCACCAGAGTCTGTTCTATCAAATGAATATGGATTATTAGGTGATATATACCAAGTGGGAATAGTGCTGTACCAATTGTTGGGCGGCTTTCTACCTGACGTTGAGATTGATTGGTTAAATAAAAAGCAGCAAAAAGAGTATTTAATGTATGATGATGAAGTTTATCAGCAATTATATGCTAAACAAATAATGAACTGCCCCGCAGCAAGCTGCGGAGTATCTTACGGCAACGTCACAGGTCCAATTTCCGTTGATGCAGTGGTTTATAGCTATTTCCAGATCCTTGGCTTTTTACATACTTACTAATAGTGCTTTCATCTCCATGCGCGCCAACAGTGGATACGAAATAGCCTTTTGTCCAAAACTCACCGCCCCACAGTTTCTTTTTAATGGTTCCTCGCTATTTCATGTGGGTAGGCTAAGGTTGAGTTTTCCAGCGACGAGGTAGATGATGGTTTTGAAGTATTCTACGGATCGATAGCCCCGCGCCTTGTTGCGTGCGATCTGGACCTTGCTGTTGATCCCTTCGAGAATGCCGTTGGTGATTTTGGACTCGGTGAAACGCAGGATGCCATCCCAGTGTCGTTTGATGGTGTAGGCCGCGT
>CAJVXH010000135.1 GCA_913009835.1 uncultured bacterium | reverse complement strand
TTTTCAAGCAGAAGACGGCATACGAGATATATCAGTGTGACTGGAGTTCAGACGTGTGCTCTTCCGATCTATTTTACCATACACGAAACGTTGGAAAAAAGAGCTTCTTTCGTCTATGCTGATAATGACGCCATCCTGCGTATTGGTCGATGCTGTGAATTTTACATAATCGCCAGGCACCGGCATTCCCATCTTGCGTCCCTTGCCGGGGACACGGCACCAGTGACGTTTGCCCGCATCATCTCGAACCAGCACTCCCTGTCTGGCTCTTGTCAGCACCAAACCGTGGGTAGTCTCACTCATTGTTGTGTCATTTTCTGCATGAATACCTGCTCTCGTCGGGGAACCAGGATCGAACAATATTAAATTAGATGCGTGAAAGATAGCATGAAGAAAGGGGCAAAGGCTTCTCAGATTCTCGCATTTCCGTTATTTCTGGCTGTTGCATTATTCGGCATTCTGATTACATTCCGAGAGGATGAGCTGAGAACTGAATCGAGAGGACTCAACTTATGAAGTTTCTGGTGAAGATTCTGGCGATGACTGTCGCGGTGATGGTGACCGCCTGGTTCCTGCCTGGCATTCTGGTCGAGAGTGCCATGGCGGCGGTGGTGGCGGCGTTTGTGCTGGCGATTGTCAACGTTTTCCTCCGGCCCATCCTGATCATCCTGACCTTACCCGCGACGATCATGACACTCGGCCTGTTCCTGATCGTGATCAACGCGATCCTGCTAATGCTAGTCAGCGCGATTGTCAGCGGCTTCGTGGTTACTTCATTCTGGTGGGCTATAATCGGATCGTTGATTATTTCAGTGATTAGCTCCTTCCTGACTCCGAAGAAACGGGAGAAGAGATGACCTCCGAAATCATTGTGATTGCTGATGAAGTTCTGCTCGGGCAGACACTGGATACTAACTCGCATTTTATCGCGCAGCAGATGGTTGGGATCGGTCAGCCCGTAAATACTGTGACCGTTATCGGGGACGATAAAGACGTGATGTTGACAGCTTTTCGGGAAGCGTATCACCGTTCGGACGTGGTGTTGATCACTGGCGGCCTCGGTCCCACTCATGATGACAAGACCAAGGAAGTGATAGCTCGATTTTTCGACTTGCCGATCATCTTCCGCAATGACATTCTGGAGGCTGTGCGAGAGCGGTTCAAGGAACGTCAACTCCCGTTGAATGACTCTACACGTGAACAGGCACAATTCCCGGAAGGCGCCACTCCCATCCCCAACCGCTATGGTTCCGCACCGGGTATCTGGATCGAACGAGAAGGCCGTTTTTATGGAGCAATGCCTGGAATCCCGGCTGAGATGAAATCGATGATGACCGACTTCGTCATCCCCCGTCTGCGTAAACGTTGCGAGGGACGAGATACCACCCGTTTCCGTTCACTTCACACATTCGGGATCATGGAATCAACTCTCTTCGAGATGCTGGATAACCGGGAAGAGATCGAACAGAACGCGAAGCTAGCATTCCTCCCCTCTTATAAAGGAGTGATACTTCGCTTAACAGCCCACGGGAAATCATTGGAAGCGGCAAATGAACTGCTTCGTCGCGCGGAAAGATTGGTACGTGACAAGGTTGGGTCGTACATCATCGGTGATGGTGAGAATTTCTCGATTGAGGAGGTAGTTGGGCGTTTGTTGCGTGAACGTGGGTGGAAGCTGGTCACGGCAGAATCCTGCACCGGTGGCTTGTTGTCAAAACGCCTCACCGACATCCCCGGCTCGAGCGATTGGTTTGAACGAGGTTGGGTCACCTACAGCAACGAATCCAAGCACGAAGAACTGGGTGTACCAGCAGAGTTGATTGAGAAACATGGCGCGGTTTCACCGGAAGTCGCTGAGGCGATGGCGGAAGGAGCGTTGAGGCGAAGTAAGGGTAATGTTGCGTTGTCGTTAACTGGCGTTGCCGGGCCGGGCGGGGGTACGGAGGAGAAACCGGTGGGCCTTGTTTACATCGGGTACGCCACTGCCTCCACCGTTATGCACAAGCGCCATATCTTCCCTGACAAACGAGATGTTAACCGCGAACGCAGCGCTACCGCGGCTTTGATGCTATTGCTGGACCAGTTTCAGCCGCACATTCGAGAGCGTGCTCCCCAGTTGATTTAGCTCCGAGTTGCTCTCTATACTACTGAACACTTGTTTCATTCCCTTTGTTGTGTTATTATTACGTCAAGATGACACGCGCCTTCATAGCACTCACATTGCCCGATCTGCTCAAGGATCGTCTGCTCGATGTCCGGCACGCGTTAGAACGTACTGACGCCCGGATCAAGTGGGTAGATGCGGACCAGATGCATCTCACTGTCAAGTTCTGCGGTGATGTGGATGACGATCAGATTCAACTGTTGGCAGCGGCAGTACGTGAGGAGTCGTCACACTGGCAACAGCCGTTACGTTTGGCGGTTGGGAGTCTGGGAGCTTTTCCCAACAAACGCAACCCGCGAGTGTTGTGGGTCGGAGTTCGGGAAAATATCGGTCTCAGCGCGCTCGCCGAACGTATGGAGAAAGCGGCTGTTATTGCAGGAGTTGAACCGGACACACGCAGCTTTTCGGCGCATTTGACGCTGGGTCGTATCAAGTTCATTGAGAGGCACGATCCGCTTCTCAAGCGACTGAAAGCGATGGGTGTGGAGACGTATCATTATGACATCCACGAGCTATCATTGATCAAGAGTGAACTGACACCAGCGGGCGCGCGATATACTCAGCTTGAGCAAATTATCCTCGGAACATGAAGAACATCGAACAACATCTCACATAAGGCATCCAACCATGGCGACCAAGACAAAAGAAGAGAAAAAAGGTCAGGCGATTGACCTGGCGATCACCCAGATCGAAAAGCAGTTCGGCAAGGGCAGCATCATGCGTCTCGGCGATGATAGTGCCAGGGTGAAAATCGGCATTATCCCGACTGGTTCATTATCGCTGGACGCCGCTTTGGGCATTGGTGGCATACCACGCGGGCGAGTGAGCGAGATTTATGGACCGGAAGCCTCTGGCAAGACGACTCTCACTCTTCACTTGATCGCGGAAGCGCAGAAAACAGGCGGTTATGCGGCGTTCATTGATGCAGAACACGCGCTTGATCCAACCTACGCTAAGGCACTCGGTGTCGACACTGATAACTTGCTGATCAGCCAGCCGGACACTGGCGAACAGGCGTTGGAAATAGCTGAGACCCTGGTTCGTTCCGGAGCCCTGGACATTGTGGTTATTGACTCGGTCGCTGCCTTGGTTCCACGTGCTGAAATCGAAGGCGAGATGGGTGATTCGCATGTCGGTTTGCAGGCGCGACTTATGTCGCAGGCTTTGCGCAAGCTAACGGGGACGGTGGCAAAATCAAAGACAGCTTTCATATTCATCAACCAGATTCGTATTAAGATCGGTGTGATGTTCGGTAATCCGGAGACGACTTCCGGCGGCAACGCTCTCAAGTTCTACAGCTCAGTACGTTTGGACATTCGCCGCATCGCCTCGATCAAGGATGGACAGAACATTATTGGTAATCGAACCCGTGTCAAGGTGGTGAAGAACAAGCTGGCGCCACCATTCCGTGAGGCGGAATTCGATATGTTCTACGGCAAGGGTATCAGCCGCAGTGGCGACATCATTGACCTGGGACTGGCTCAGGACATTTTCACCCGTTCCGGAACCTGGTTCAGTTACGGTGAAGAACGGCTGGGACAGGGGCGTGAACGTGTCCGCCTGTTCCTCGAGGAGAATCCGGAGTTGATGTTAGAGATCGAAACCAGGATCAAGGAGAAGCTGGGGTTGATCGAAGCACCAGATACGGGCGACAAAGCTGCTGATTCTGAAAAGGCGGATGAAGAGTAGAACCAGTCTGGAGTCTGGAGCAAAAGACAGGGAAACAAGGCGAACCCGATAGCCCGGCCCAAAAACGTGTGCCGGGGAACAGTTTCACTTGCCACGGACTTCAGTCCGTGGATCAGTATAGATATGAGGCGTTAGGTTTGTCTTTTGAGCCCCGAGCCCCAAGACCTGAGCCTGATGAAACAAACCAATAAGCGGAAGAAGGCAGTCCCTCTATCGGCCTACAATCAGGGGATTCGTCTGCTCGCCCGGCGCGATCATGCGGTCGCCGAGCTGCGGCGTAAACTGATGCAGCGGAAGTACAGTCACGACGAAATCGAAGAGGCACTTTCGCGTCTAATCGCGCGAAATTTCCTTAACGATGAACGAACTGCGCGCATCTGGGCGGAGCAAGAGTCGCAGCGAGGTGGGCAAGGGCGGGTCAAGGCGCTCAACCGTATGCTGGAACATGGTCTCTCCCGTGAGCTCGCCTCAGTCGCACTTGAAGAGCTCTGGGACACTGATTTAGAGCGTGAGCATGCGCAAATAATCATCCAACGTATGACCGCCTCAATCCCTTCCCATGAGCTGAGTTCACCTAAGGAGAAATCTCGTCTGGCTCGACGGTTGAGCAGCCGTGGATTTAGTATGGAACTGATAGGCGAATTGCTTCGTAACTTGGATGGCACCGAGAGCGGCAGCCTCTAAGGTCAACTTGGGTTGCCGGGGTGTAGCTCGGTACATTCCTGTCTGCCGTGTGTGCAGAAAAATGGTTGACGTATCATTCCAAGGAAAGCACTAATGCCAGGCATCAGGGATCTCCTCTATCGTTCTATAGGCAGCATGATAAGGCTCAGCCTGATGGGTGGTTCAGCACTCTGGGCATGGACACGGCTAAAATCTGATATGATGCGGATTAAGGAGAGTGCAAGCGGGATCGGTAAGAAGATTACCGACAGCACTATCGAGTATGGAAGTCGCGGCGCAAGTACGCTC
Source organism: uncultured bacterium (assembly GCA_913009835.1). Classification (GTDB taxonomy): domain Bacteria; phylum Electryoneota; class Electryoneia; order Electryoneales; family Electryoneaceae; genus BMS3BBIN04. The sequence continues at coordinate 5,213 of CAJVXH010000135.1, read as the reverse complement.
TCAACATCTGCAAAGCGCATAGCCAAATCGGCTCCGAACGCTCTGACGACTGTTAAGAAACAAAAAGAGGCAATCATGGGCAAGCCCAAGAAAAAGTTTTCGTTTTTGAAGTTCCTATTGGTTATGGGTGCGATGATCGCATTGGCGATTTTCCTCCTTGACAAGTTCCTGCCAAAGCCGTATCGGGACGATGAGTTGGAAGATGCTTGGGCTGGTGAAGATCTTGAACCATCTGAGGCCGAATCGGTCAGTTCAGATATTTCCCCCATCGACGAGGCGGATGAAGTTGAAGGTTCCGACGAAGTCGATGAGGACAAGGATTAAGAGCGGCTAATGGGCGGCATGTTGGCGTTGATCGGCGGATTTGTAGGACTGGTCGGCCTTTCGACGATGATTTCCAGATACTCGACCTATGGCGCTGACCCGGTAGGTATAATAATTTTCTCGATCATGTTGCTCAACGGTTTGTACGCAGTATATCGCAGAGTGACTGGTACTGAGGAGCAGGCCCGGAAAAGTGGGCCATTGTCTGGTCGCAAGCGCAAACGCTGAATCAGCCGTATCCACTTCAGATATCAGGGTCTGGATTTATTCAGACTCAATTCATGATTTGATTCTTGCAGCCCGGGCGTTTGTCCGGGCTTGTCAACGTTAAGAAACTTGGTTGCCTTGAGAGGATGTTAGCGTTCGTCATCCTGAGCTCTGATTTGCTGCAAAGAAGTTAACACTCGTCATCCTGAACGTTTTTGTGAAGGATCTAGCAGTATTCTTCTTACTAAGCAAACCCGAGATTCTTCACTTCGTTCAGAATGACTCCCTTACCCCCAATTTCAGGTAATCCAGGTAAAAGTTAGCGCGATTCCCGGAGGCCCGGAATGACCTCGGCCGAAATACGGCAGGCGTTCATCGATTTTTTCCAGAGTAAACAGCACACGGTTGTCCCATCCAGCCCTGTGATCCCGCAGGACGACCCGACTCTGTTGTTTATCAACGCCGGCATGAACCAATTCAAGGACGTCTTTCTCGGAACCGGCACCCGTCCGTACTCACGGGCCGTGGACAGCCAGAAATGCATCCGTGTCTCCGGAAAGCACAACGATCTGGAAGAGGTCGGACCGAGCCCGAACCATCACACTTTCTTCGAGATGTTGGGCAACTGGTCATTCGGCGACTATTACAAGGCTGAGGCGATCCGTTGGGCCTGGGAGCTGATGACGGAAGTCTTCAAGCTTCCGGCGGACAAGCTCTATGCGACCGTTTTCACCGATGACGATGAGGCTCATCGTTTGTGGGAATCGGAAACCTCGATCGACCCTTCCCACATCAGCCGTCACGGTCACAAGGACAATTTCTGGGAGATGGGCGAAGTGGGGCCGTGCGGGCCGTGCACCGAAATCCATCTCGACCTGGGCAAGCCTGCCCCGGGCAAGGCCGCGATTGAGAATGACGGGCCGAACACCGAGTCCGGCCGTTTTCTCGAGCTGTGGAACTTGGTATTCATCCAGTATTTCCGGGATAAGACCGGCAAATTGAGCGACCTCCCGGCCACTCACGTCGATACCGGCGCCGGTCTGGAACGTTTCGCACGTGTGATTCAGGGCGTGGAATCGAACTATGAGACCGACCTGTTCGCGCCGATCATCAACGAGATCGCGGAACAGTCGGGCGTCGCCTACGAGCTCAATGGCATCCACATCCCCCACCGGGTGATCGCGGATCATGTGCGTTCGTTGAGTTTCGCCATCGCGGACGGTGGCCTGATGGGCAACGAGGGGCGCGGCTATGTGTTGCGTCGGATCCTGCGTCGCGCGAGTCGTTTCGTGCGGGAATTGGGTGTGGACGGGCCGTTCGTGCACAAACTGGTTCCGGTACTTGTTGAGGTGATGGGCGATCATTACACGGAGTTGCGAGATCGTCAGCAGCATATCGAGACTGTGATCCGGGCTGAGGAGGAATCCTTCCTGCGCACGTTGGATAGAGGGATAACAGAGTTCGGTAGTTCATTCAATCAAAGTTTCTCCACAACAATAGATAGATCTAGGATTAAAGAATGGGCAGACAAAACCTTTTTACTTGGTTTAGGTGCATCGAAACCTGGAGAATACGATAGTACAACCAACCAAGTGCTAAATAATTTCATGAATATTCTTCAACAGATTCTTGGAGATTCTAAATTACAAATTGACTATAGTTACCTAGATAAAGAATTACCAAGTATTAATAATGAGTGGAAGAAAAGGTATTCTAGACCTAACCAAGCGAATATAAGAGAACTTCTAGATGAACTATCCTCAAAATTTCAGTTGTTTAAGAAGAAAGTTGAAATATCAGGTCATGACGCTTTCAAGCTGTATGACACCTACGGCTTCCCTCTCGACCTGACTGAGCAGATGGCGCGTGAACGCGGCATCGAAGTTGATGTTGAGGGCTTCCACCGTGAGATGGAAATCGCGAAAGAACGCAGCCGTGCGGGCGCAAAATTCGTGATGGGTGAAACGAATTTCGAGACCGTCAGCGAGGGTGAGCACTCGGAATTCACCGGCTACACCAGCCTCGAAGAATCAACCGAATTGCGTATGATCCGCAGTTTCGAAGAAGAAAATCGAGAACCTTGGGGTGAAGGACCAGGCCATACGGCATATGCACTCGTACTAGCGAAAACGCCCTTTTATGCAGAATCCGGTGGTCAGGTTTGTGACTACGGCACAATTATTGGTGATGGCTGGGAATTCTGGGTATACGATGTGCGCAATGAAGGCGACAGACGTGTTCACTATGCCTGGGCTATGGGAAATGTACCAGACACCTATCCGGTGAAGGTCATCGCCAAACTGGATATGCAGCGTCGTAGACGGATCCTCCCGCATCACACGACGACCCATTTGCTCCAGGCGGCGTTGCAGCAAATACTTGGCGACCATGTTACCCAGGCTGGTTCGGCTGTCGGGCCGGACAAAATGACGTTTGACTTCACCCACTTTGAGAAACTGTCCGACGAACAGGTCGCTGAAGCGGAAGCTATTGTCAACCGGGTGATCCGTGAGGATCTGCCGGTGCGCGCATCCAGCATGAGCCTTGATGACGCGAAGGCCAAGGGCGCGATGGCGCTGTTTGGCGAGAAATACGGTGACCAGGTTCGTGTGATCACTGTAGGCGATGGCAGTGACAATAATTTCTCGATGGAACTCTGCGGCGGGACTCATCTCGCACGTACAGGCGAAGCTGGACTATTCCGCATCGAGAGTGAAACTGGCTTGAGCGCGGGTGTGCGACGTGTCGAATGCACCGCTGGTGCTGCCGCCTATGAAAACATGCTGAAAGATCGTGAAACACTTGAAGATGTGAAGAGATCTATCGGCTCCGGTGGATCAGATCTAGCCGAGAAGATAACAAAGACACTTTTGCGTCAACGGGAGATGCAGAAGGAGATCGTACGTCTACAGCAGGCGGCGCTGAAGGGCAGTGTGGACATGCTCGCCGATTGGGGCGTTGAACTCGAGTTCAAGGGTGAACCAGTACTCGGGGTGTTCGCCCACACTGATGCCATCTCAGATAAAAATGGTCTTCAGCAGGTCGGTGACAAGATCATCGAACGGCTGGCAAAGGTTGATCGTGAGGGATTCGGCATTGTCGGCGCGACGATGGAAAAGACGTACATGTTCGTCGCGGTGGTCACGCCTGGCTTGATCAAACGTGGCCTGAAAGCTGGTCAGCTGGTCGGGGCGGTGGCTAAGCGTGCGGGTGGCGGCGGCGGTGGCAAGCCTGACTTCGCGACAGCCGGCAGCAAAAATATGGATGTCGCCAAGGGTCTGATCTCTGATCGTGAGCAGTTCAGTCAGCTACTCGGCGAGATACTGTCCGGGTTTTAGAATTGGTGACGATGAAACGGCATATGCAAAGTTTTCAGCCAAAGCTCGGAATTAGTTTTCATATTTACCAACAAACGTTTCAATCGCATCCACAATACTCTCCGCGATCTGTTGCTGGTATTGTCTGCTGCGGACGAGTCGTTCTTCGTTCCGGTTGCTGAGGAAACCGCCTTCGACGAGAATCGCCGGCATGGACGCTCCCATCAGCACATAAAACCCTGCCTGATCGACGCCGCGACTCGTTTGCCCGGTGCGATTCTGCATTCCATCGAGCACCATCGTCGCCAGGTCTTCGCTCTCCTTACCGAACTGTGCCTGAGCCATTGACAGTAATATGAACGCCTCATCTCCCAATTCAGGATAACGGTCAACCTCTTCCTCATACTGGATTACGGCGTTCTCTTTTTTCGCGATCTCCATGGCACGTTCGGTTCTGGCCGGTGCCAGGAAATAGGTTTCGAGACCGTGCGCGCGTTGATCCCGGGCTGAGTTGAAGTGAATCGAAACGAACAGTTTTCCGTTGGCACGGTTGGCGATTTTGGTGCGTTCATACAGCGGGACAAATATGTCGCTGTCGCGGGTCATTACGATGTTGATTCCGGGCAACCGTTCCCGCAGCTCCTCCCGCACTATCAGCGCGGTAGCCAGCGCGATGTCCTTCTCATAAGTACCCGAACTACCGACCGCGCCGGGGTCTTTTCCGCCATGTCCGGGATCTATCACGATTGTGTCAATCGACCACCGGCGTTTGTCGGCAGCCAGCGCGGTCTGTACATCCCACTTGGTGCCGTTTTCCTCCTCGACGAATGACATGGTGAGGGTGTATCTGCAATCGTCGCCGGGTCCGATCAGAGCGGCAGCGTGCAATGCGCGCGGCAGTTTAATAATGAGTTGTGACTCGTTGTCATCCCATGAAAAAGCGGGCTGGTCGGAATTATCAGCTGGGAAGACGAAATCACCGGGATTCGTCTCAGGCAGACGTAAAGCCAACCGTGTGCTGTCGATCAGGGTCAGGGATGCGCGTTGCGGTTGTGTCAGCAGCAGGTGGACGTGCGAGCTATCGGTAGAGGAACTGATCTGGTCAGCTTCGAGATGCAGGATATCAGATGTAGGCGGGTTATAGGTCAGGTTGCGTGGGCTGCGATGCAGGGCGACCAGTCCCGGCGAATGCCGGTTGATGTATTCGATCCACACTGATTCCGGGACGAACAGCCGCGTGTCGGTCTTGATTGGTGCGACCGGAAGCTGAACGACGTTCCCGTTCAGATCGGCGAAGGCGGCATCCGGAGCGAAAATGGCCCGTGCGTCGGGGAAGGCGAATATGTAACGGTTGTTCGCGTCACG
>CAJVXH010000134.1 GCA_913009835.1 uncultured bacterium | reverse complement strand
TTTTTTTCAAGCAGAAGACGGCATACGAGATATATCAGTGTGACTGGAGTTCAGACGTGTGCTCTTCCGATCTATCACCAGAGATCAGAACTTCGTCGACAGCTGACCAGGCACTGATCTGACCTTCAGCATCTTTGGCATTTGCGATGAAGTATGCGGTGAAAGGTTCGGGGATAACACCGTAGTTGATATCGAAGCTGGGTACGGGGATATCATCTGCCAGCAAGGTCATCTGTTCGAAGCCAACAATCGGTGTGATGTCATCAACGTAGAAACCTTCTTCTGTAACACCACCGTCAGTGTAGTAAGCAATTTTGATCCAGACTTCTTCTCCGACATAAGCATCCAGCGGGAAGGTGCCTTGAATCCAGCCACCCGAGGAGCCGGTGATACCGTTACCGATGTTCGTTCCATGCGGGTTGGTGTTGGTGGTGATGTTGCCCGGGATGGTTTCGTATGCTACTCCATCAGTTGAGACCATCACGTAGGCATAATCCCAATCTACTTCAATGTCGTACCAGGTATAGAAGCTGAAATCTGTCGGAGCATTGACATCCATCGAGAAATTACTGGTCATATCGTTGTTCAGGTTGTTGGCTTCTCCGAACCAGTATGAATAGTTACCTGAATACTCGCGATTGGTTGTTCGTACAGCTCCATCACGATCCCAGACAACCGCTTGGCTTAGTTCTGCCCCATCCGTTGTCATGGGGTCTTGCAACTCGGCCAGATCGTATGAGACGGCGTCGTTGCCATTCGGATCATCATGGGTCCAGGTAGCAGTAAATGCAGGTGGGACTACGTCTGGAATTGTCATCACCGGTGGTACTGGAGCACCGAAGATATATGGATTTGCTGCTACTTCACAGAAGCGCATCATCGGTTCGATCTGCTCGGCGGCAAGCTGTTGACCAGTGGTCCAGCTCGGCCAAAAACCACCTTGTTGCCACGTACCAACTTCGTATGTGAACGCCCACATGTGATAATCTGCGCTGGTTGGATCTGAGGCATCACCGGCTGCCTGCCAGTCCTGGGCGTCACCGTTGGTGAGGTAGATAATCTCCGGACCACCGACTTCATAGCCCAATGTTTCATTCATGTAGTTTCCCCAGGCCATATAGATGTCGTAATCCGGCGGACGAGTATATGTCCAACCCCAGGGGAGAAGGATGAGGTCGCTGTATGAATGGTAATTCACCACAGCCGCGAATTCACGGTCATTGATGAATGCTTTAACGACTTGAGTTGACTCTTCCGAACCTGCGGAGGGGCCGCGGTAGGTTTCGCTGTATTGGTTACCAGACGATCCTATGTCATTTAATCCCCACTTGTAATCATAGTTCCGGTTGAGATCCACGCCATCCGGGGGGGACATGTTTTTGCGTTGCATGCCGCCACCATTGGGATCGGTGACCTCATTATGATAATAACCATCAGGATTAATCAGAGGCATCAGATAGATTTCGGTGTTGTTAACCAGATCGGTTACCCGCGGATCGGTGCCGTAGTTATTCGCCAGGTAGCTGGCAAAAGTCATGACGGATAATGGGGTGACAACCTCGCGCGCATGAATGGCCGCATTAATCAACACTTCGGTCTCATCTTCGTCAACACCGGGGTTGTCAGAAATCTTGAACGCATTGATCTCGCGACCCTGGTAAGAGTACCCGATGAGGATTGGTCCTTCAACGATATCAGGATTAGCCGCACAGAAATCATCTATCCAGGAAAGGATCTCGCTGTATGTCGCGTATCCGCCCATGTCATCGAGCTGTGAACCGAGATTCTCACGGTTGTATGCTTCCATGTCATCAATAAAAACAGTGTAGCTGAATTGCCCGAGACTTTCCATGTCTTGCGGCCAGCCCATTATGTATAAGGCATTCTGGTCTGGATCATCAGGTCCGTTAATTATGTCAAAGCCACCACTCTGAATAGAGTTCCAAGTAGCCTTATCAGGCACATCGACTCTTAGTAGAGGAGTCGCGAAGACCGCACCGGTCAACGCAAGCACTAGTCCAACTGTAAGTGCCAACAACCATACTCGCTTGCCGTTCATGTCAAGATCCTCATCGTTGGTCAAACCTTTTCTGGAACCTGTAAGATACGCTCGGGAAACTAGAACTCCAATTAATCCCGCAAAATCCCGATTGTTGTGCTCCGTTTTGAGGCATCAAACTCAATAGTTCGAGCGATAGTTGAAGGAAATGAAAAGTGCTTGAAGTTTCTATGAAGCGGCACTACGCTCTCAGAGCCGAGGTGACTATTTGTGATTTCAGGAGTGTATATCTGATAATGAGTGTAAGAGATATAAGAATGTTGAGGGCTATTAACAGAATCAGGTGATCCGCTGATTATGAGTGTCAGCGTGTCACCCGATTGTGATACGCCATTTTTACTGTCTTTCACAAGCTTGGGGGATTGTACTCTTGCGCAGAACTTTCGACGCCAATCGCACAACAGGAGTGAAGTGGAGGTTTTCTGTTGGTTCTTGCTCATAACGTGAGCTGGGACACCTGAAATAGAGATTCTACTTCGTACTCTGGTATTGGGAGTCAGATTAGCGATCTGTGCAGGAGGTGACATTATGGATACAACAGGAAAAGCCTCGAATCTTGAACCTGAGGGACGCAATCCTGAAGTCGCGGGAGATTCTCGTCCTGAGTTGTCTGTTTCTCTGAACCGCCAGCGTGCTCAATCAACCTTGCGGATGGATGTCCCCGGGTTTGAAACCATGCGTCTGGTCTCACCGACTCGCAACGATGTTGTTGAGAAGTCTGAACAACCGTCCTCCAGTACTTTACTCCCACTGCTTTCTCCTCCGAACTGCGGAAGTCTACGTAGTGACATGATTGCCAGGTTTGCGTCTTCAAAGAAGCCAAACCCCTTGTTGGACACTCTCTCTCCCGTTGGACAGAAAGCGTTGAAGGAGGTCATGGAGGAGTTCGAATTCCAGGCGGGTGAGGAATTGGAGTTGGATTCGTCGGAAATTGCAGGTTTATATTTCATTCAAGAAGGATCTGTAGAAATCGAACATGTTTTTCCTGAAAGGACTCCTCATCAATGTGATTCACGTGGTTCTGGAGAGTTTTTCGGTGAGCAAGTTGTATTGGACGGATCACGTCGAATGATATTGCGGATATTTGAGAATACGAAAGGTATATGGATTCCGGAAAATCGTTTTGCGTTACTCATAGAAGCTGAACCGGCGTTTCTCCTTAATTTGACCCGCTTGGTAATCCGACATCAATCTGAATATGATGATAGACTTATTGATAAATTATATGAGGCGAACAGAACATCAGAACAGAAGATCAAACGTTTACAAGATGTGTCTACATCCAGTAAGGTCATTAACAGCACATCAAATATGGATGATCTTTTGCAGGTGGTATTGAAAGAAGCTTGCAAATTAGTTGATGCTGAAAACGGATCCATATATCTTGTTGATTGGGATCTGCGCGAGATTTATAATTTTGTTGAGGAAAATGGGCTTACCAAAAAGGTATCATTTCCTATTGGAACTGGTACTGCTGGTATGGCTGTCGAACGTGGTGTAACGATAAACATTAGAGACGCTTACGACGACATGGGTTTTGACACCAGCATTGATTTTAGTAATGGCATTCGTGCAGGTAGCGTTCTCTCAACCCCTTTACGCAATCCCAAGGGTGACATCGTTGGAGTTCTCCAATTATTGAGGAAGGTGGAAAGCAGTCCGTTCACCGCTAATGATGAAGAGGTGATTACCTCGTTCGGTGTTCATGCAGCCATTGCAATTCAAACTGTTCAGAGCCTTGAGAACCGATCCCGAAGTAATCAGCTGGATGCTGTGGGCAATTTCGCGGCGTCTATTGTTCAGGATTTGAAGTCTCCCATGACCGTAATCCAAGGTTATGTCGACCTGTTGAATTTCACAATGTCTTCGCCCGACCAACGTTCTCACCTTGAAAACATCTCTCAGCAGATGCGACGTATGGTTGGCATGACGCAGGAAGTGTTGGATTTCGCCTTGGGGCATCTGCGGTTGAATCCTACCAAGACTGGGATAATTCAATACATGGGTGATGCCTGCGACAAATTCCGAACGGAGATGGAGCAATACAACATCGAGTTCAGCTTCGAGTGTGATGAGGCTGAGGAGTGGACTGTCTTGTTGGACACGGACCGTTTCACGCGTGTGTTTCACAGTCTGCTCAAGAATGCTCGTGAATCCATGCCGGATGGAGGTTTGCTGGCTGTCCGAGCCTACCGGGATGAGAATGACTGGGAATTACAGATACGCGACACCGGTGTTGGGATTTCAGCAACTCATCTTGATACGATATTCCAGCCATTCTCCAAGTTTGGAAAGAACAGTAGAACTGGATTAGGATTGTCTATTGCCAGGAACATCATCAATGAGCATGGTGGTGAAATCACTATTGACAGTGAACTCGGAGCAGGGACAACGGTATTCATTCGGATGCCCAAGCATCCCAAGATGACGAACAACCAGGATAATGAGCCGATAGCCCTTGATTCCATAACCAGTATTGCATCGCTGGTGGAAAAGGCAATCGCTCTTAACGGCAATTCACCTTCATTGAATTGATGAGTTATTAGCATCATTGTTATCTGTAACCTGTTTCGGGTTGTTGTGCTGTAGTTGCTCTAATAGTAGCTCTTGAAAGTCTGGCTTGGTCGAAGTCATTCTGAAAGGAGTTCGGCGTCTGTTTGCCGAACGGAATGAAGAAGGTCTAACTAATCCAACGGTTTGTGCAAGTCACGACCAGTAGTGTAGTTCGATCTTTCCTTCACTTCGTTCAGGACATGCTTCAAACGCGGACGGTGAAAAGACTCCGTCCACGTTTTCAGAATGACCTACATCATGCTGAACTATTGAGAACGAGTATAGTTGGCTCTGGAGACATTTGCTGATTTATCGTTGAGACGAGTTTTTGGATGTTCAGTCAGTTATGTTATTGTTTGTGAGTAAGCCTGAGTCTGTGCAGAGGGGCTGCGTCTTATGGCGCAGCCTCGTTTGCATTTATGTGATTCCCTCATGTCTCGAGAATCACCATGTTTCCTCTTGGTGGCCTCTGTCATCTCGCTTCATAAGCTATATTTTCAAGCACTTCGGATTACTTGTTGCGCAGGTAGAGAGTGAGAACTTCACTCTCGAATGCGATTAGTTTTCTACGATTTTGTTTTGGATACAGGAGTATTGCATGTCTCAGGCAGAAAAAGACCAGTGTCTATTGGGAGATTTCACTCCGCCAACTCTTGAGGAATGGCGTGAAGAAGTCATCCGTCTGCTGCGCGGGGTACCATTTGAGAAGAAAATGCTCACCCGTCTGGATGAAGGCATAACCCTGCGTGGTATGTATACCAGGACAGATTTCGATGCCACCGCAGCAATGTCTCCGATGCCTGGTGATGCTCCTTTTACCCGTGGCACTCGGACCACCGGCCATCGCAGTGGTTGGCAGGTGGCTCAGTCTCTTCCATACCCCACCTATGAACAACTCAACAGAGCTCTGCTACATGATCTTGAGCGAGGCCAGACCACTATCAACCTTATTCTGGATCAGGCGACTCAACTTGGGATGGATCCGGATCACGCAGAAGTTGGGCAGGTCGGGCTTGGCGGCACCTCAATCTCCTCGCTGATTGGTCTTTCCAAGGCGCTGGACGGGGTAGATCTTGAGAAGACGGTACTCCATGTTGAGGCTGGTGTTGCGGCGTTGTCAATGGCGGCGCTTGTCATAGCGTTGATGCGAGAACGAAACAATGACGTAAGCAAGTGGCGTGGTAGCGCGGGGATGGATCCCTTAGCGGGACTGCTCGAGCATGGAAAGCTACCTATTACCTTGAAGTGGGCATACCAGGAACTGGCAATTCTGACTCGCTGGGCGGCTGACAATGCTCCTCATCTGAAAACGATCTGTGTTTATGGCCACCCCTATCGCAACGCTGGTGCTGACGCTGTCACCGAATTGGCAGCCGCGATGGCAACTGGTGTGGAAGCTCTGCGACAGATGGAGGCTTGTGGAATTTCGGTTGAGATGGCAGCCAACCGGATGTTGTTCGGCTTCACAACTGGTCCTGACTTCTTCGTGGAAATCGCCAAGCTGCGCGCTGCCCGGATTCTCTGGACACGAATTGTCAAAGTTTCCGGCGGCTCGGAGTCTGCCGCTCAGGCGATGCATATGCATGTGCGCACCTCCAGCTATCGTCAGAGCACTGTAGATCCACATTCCAACATGTTGCGATCTACTTCTGAAGCGTTTGCCGCGGTACTGGGCGGATGCGACAGCTTGCATATCACGCCGTATGACGCAGCCCTCACGCAGATTCCGAGCGAACTGGCTCGTCGTATTGCCCGCAACACTCAGATAATTCTCAGCGAGGAATCGCACGCTGCTTCCGTGATCGATCCGGCTGGCGGATCGTATTACATCGAGACCTTGACAGAAGAGCTTGCTGAGGCTGCCTGGGCGAAGTTTCAGAAGATCGAGGCCAGTGGGGGGATGCTGGATGTTCTGCTAGACGGTGGTTTCCATGACGAGATCGCCGCGCAGAATGACGAACGCAAACGCAAGCTCGGTACTCGAAATAATGTTCTGGTCGGTGTGAATCGTTACCCGAATCCCGCTGAGAAGCTGGCCAAACCCCAGCCCTTGCCCTTAGTGGAGATCCACCGGAAACGCGCCGAACAGTTGCAAAGACTCCGCACCTCAGCTTCCCACAAACAGGAGATGAAGGTGCTTGAGAAGTTACAGGGTATAATCACCAGCCACATGGATGTCAAGTTTGAAGCTGTAGTCGAGGCCGCCACCCACGGCGCGACTATCGGTGAGTTTACCAGCAGTCTGCGTCACGAGCAGTCCCGAAGCGTTGAGATCGAACCGCTACCAACGATTCGTGCGGCGGAAGAGTTCGAGCGGCTTCGACGGACTGTGGCATCTGCTCAAGAAACCGCAACCATTTTCTTCGCCTGCATCGGACCTTTCGCTCAGTATATGCCACGCCTGGATTTCATCCGTTCTTTCTATGAGGTAGCAGGGTTCATCATTAAGGCGGACGAGTGGTACGAAACAGCTGAAGCCGCTGTCGAAGCTGCGAAAGAGTGCGGAGCGAAGCTGGTTGTAATTGTGGGACCGGACAGCGTATACGATGAAACCGTGCCAACAATTGCCGGTGCCTTTGCGAAGGATGAGAAGGTGATAGTTCACCTTGCTGGTTATCCGAAGGACAAGATTGAGGATTATCGGGCTGCTGGAGTGGACGAGTTCATCCACGTCAAATCAAACGCGTTAACGACATTGACCACGCTCGCCTCGAAGATGGGGGTACAGTCATGAGCCGCATCCCTGATTTCAGCACCATTGCCCTGACCTCGTACGCATCTCCCAAGAGCTATGATCAATGGGAAAAAGCAGCGTTGGCAGAATCATCGTCCTCCTCTTCCCTTCTCTGGCAGACGAACGAGCAGATTCCGGTACGTCCCTTGTACACCGCGGAAAACCTGGATGGAATCGAACACCTCGACTTCCTGGCCGGATTGCCACCGTTTCTGCGTGGACCGTACGCCACGATGTACGTGATGCGTCCCTGGACAGTGCGTCAGTACGCTGGTTTTTCGACAGCTGAGGAGTCGAACGCGTTTTACCGTCGCAACCTCGCCGCCGGGCAAAAGGGATTGAGTGTAGCCTTCGACCTGGCGACCCATCGCGGCTATGACAGCGATCATCCACGAGTTGTCGGCGATGTGGGAAAGGCCGGAGTGGCGATTGACAGCATCCTCGATATGGAAGTCTTGTTCGACAAGATTCCGCTCAAGGAAATGTCAGTTTCGATGACCATGAACGGCGCAGTGCTGCCAATATTGGCCTTCTACATCGTGACCGCATTGGAGCAGGGTGCCACCCTTGACCAGCTCACCGGCACCATCCAGAACGACATTCTTAAAGAGTACATGGTTCGCAACACTTACATCTATCCGCCGGAATCGAGCATGCGGATAGTTGCGGACATCTTCAAATTTACCAGCGAAAAGATGCCACGTTTCAACAGCATCTCGATTTCCGGCTATCACATGCAAGAAGCTGGCGCGACTGCGGATCTGGAGCTGGCATATACCCTGGCTGATGGTCTGGAATATATCAGGACCGGCATCAAAACTGGCCTGAGCATTGACCAATTCGCGCCACGGCTGTCCTTCTTCTGGGCGGTCGGGATGAACTACTTCATGGAAGTGGCGAAGATGCGCGCGGCGCGTGTTCTCTGGGCGAAGATAATCAAACAGTTCGATCCGAAAAACGACAAGTCGATGGCCTTGCGTACCCATTGCCAGACCTCCGGCTGGTCATTGAGCGAGCAGGACCCGTTCAACAATGTAGCCCGCACCTGTCTGGAAGCCCATGCGGCAGCTATGGGTCACACTCAATCCCTGCACACCAACGCGCTTGATGAAGCCCTGGCGTTGCCGACCGATTTCTCAGCTCGTATCGCCCGCAACACCCAGCTCTATTTGCAGGATGAAACGGGGATCTGCAACGTTGTTGATCCCTGGGGCGGATCATATTATGTGGAATCGCTGACCCATGAGTTGATGCACAAGGCCTGGGCACATATCGAGGAAGTGGAAGAGCTGGGCGGCATGACCAAGGCCATCCAGCAGGGATTGCCGAAGATGCGCATCGAGGAAGCGTCCGCCCGACGCCAGGCCCACATTGATTCCGGGCAGGAGACAATCGTCGGTGTCAACAAGTATCGGTTGGATAAGGAAGATCCGATTGATATTCTCGATGTTGATAATACCGAAGTTCGCCGTCAACAGATAGCACGTCTGGAGAAGTTGAAGCGTGAGCGTGACAATTCAGCTGTCGAGAAGTCACTTGCAGCGTTGACCGATGCGGCCAGGACTGGCACGGGGAATCTGCTCGCGTTGAGTGTGGATGCTGCCAGGGCACGGGCATCTTTGGGTGAAATATCAGACGCGATGGAATTGGTGTTTGGACGTCACAAAGCGGAGGTCAGGACTATCAGCGGCGTATACTCATCTGAATTCAGCGACGGTCCGCAGGCGACGACCATTGAAGACGTTCGCAAGCTGACCAGCCAGTTCGAAGCGAAGGAAGGGCGTCGCCCGAGGATTCTGGTAGCGAAAATGGGGCAGGACGGTCATGATCGTGGCGCAAAAGTTGTCGCTACAGCGTTCGCGGATCTGGGCTTTGACGTTGATGTCGGCCCGTTATTCCAGACGCCGGAAGAGACCGCACGCCAGGCGGTGGAGAATGACGTTCATATCGTTGGCATGAGCTCACTGGCTGCCGGGCACAAAACTTTGCTCCCGCAACTCGTTGAGGAATTGAAGAGGTTGGACCGTGGGGATATTATGGTTATCTGCGGTGGCGTGATACCGCCCCAGGATTACCAATTCCTGTATGATAACGGCGCGGCGGCGATCTTCGGACCGGGAACAGTCATCCCCCAGGCCGCGAAGCAGTTGCTTGAGGAATTAGGGAAGAGGCTGGGGTAATACCCTACTTCTGTTGTCTGACCGAAGTACGTTCTTACTTAAGCCACCCATTCGGGTGGCTTTTTCGCAGCCATGCAGCCACGTTTACCTGGCAACTCGCTATGCTTTTAGTTTGCGCCTCTTGGCTATAATGATGATGATCATGCTGAAAGAAACCAGCCATAAAAATCCCAACACAACCCACATCGATTTTTGATATTCTTTCAGATTCCTAAATTCTAAAATCAATCGCACGGATTGGATTTGAGAGAAGTGTGGCACTGCCATCTTGTTCTGTATTTTGAGTTTGAGAGAACACAAAGTCAGGACAAGGTACAACAATGCCACAGTGTCAACTTACGCTACGTGAGCGTGAGACCATAGCGTTCAGGCACCATTCCGGCGAGAGTGTCGAGGAGATCGCGAGACGTTTGGGCCGTCATCGCACGACGATCAGTCGCGAGCTTCATCGGAACCAGGATGTTTCGGGTGACTATTTGCCCGTCACGGCTCATCAGCAGGCATTTGAACGTCGCGCATCCATCCGCCTTGGTCGCAGT
>CAJVXH010000133.1 GCA_913009835.1 uncultured bacterium | reverse complement strand
TATTACGGTGGAACCATTTTTCCGGTCAATCTCATGCTCGCCAATCGTGGGAGCAGTCTATCACTGAAAATTCTGGAGATGGGCCCCATCTTCCGTGATGACTGGTCATTCTATGGTAGTGTTTCTGGCTATAAACTCGAAGAAGCCGCCATGTATCAAAAGTTTCTGTTGGAGACTTGGAATAACGTGTTTCTGCCCCAAAGGGGGCTGATGGTTCAGATCGGTGATCCGAAATTTGAAGGGGAATCCGAGGTTACGCTTGAACCTGTCAAAGCCCTTATCAGGCAGGCTCAGGCCGATAACGGTTGGATTACTACATTGTCATCGGTTGCAGATTTCTGGAAGATGAAAGAGTCCGCCGTGGTTTCCGTCTGGCAAGACGATGGCCAGATTCAGATCCATGTTACAGGTGGCGAACACAATATCGAAGGACTAACCTTGACCATTGAGTTTGCAGAGCAACGTTCAAATGATGAGCGTGAAACTGCCCTTAACGGATCAATTCATAATGAATCGCCTTCAGTCGTGAACCTGGTTTCTGCCTCGGGCTATCAATCTTTCTACATATTGCATTACTAGGAAAGCTGCCTGACTCAGCGATTCTACTCAGTAGCGCAGATATTTGAGACCATCTACCGCCGGTTTTGAGAACGAGACATGCACAGAGAAGCCCTGCCACATCATGGCAGGGCTAATCTTTCTCCATGGCGGGGAGACAGGGATTCGAACCCTGGGTGCAGCTATAAACCGCACACTCGCTTAGCAGGCGAGCACCTTCAGCCACTCGGTCATCTCCCCGTGGCAAAGTCTTTGTGTTGGCCGCACGTGCTTTCAGAACCACCTTCAATAGAATTCACACACGGCGCCGAGCAAGATAATCGGGTGATTCGCCGAGCGCAAACGAGTTGAGGTGGCTATGGCGCTCTCATCATCTCGACAGATTCGGGAGAATAACAGGGCTGTCAATTTCTTCAACTGACAGGATCGGGGTTGACCAGTGGGTTACTCTCAGCTATGTTAGGCGACGTTGATGGGTAGAGGTCGTTGTGCGACAGTTGTCCTATTGGCTCAGTCAGGATACATGAATGCCGTGGGCATGATAAGGTTGGCTACGGGCTGCGGACTGCTGGTAAACATGAAACCAGGATTCTACGAGCCACAATGCCTGGGTTGTGTGTGTTTTCCACAGCCTGTTGACAGCAGCCAGCAGTCATCTTGCGTCTGACGTTAAGAGGAGTATGTTATGACCTGGGAAATCCGTAGAATCCCTTTGTTTCCGCTCATGAAGGTGAGCTTCGTTGTATATCTGTTTCTCTCCTTGATAGTTATGTTGATTTACGGATTGTTCATCGGATCAATAGCCGGAATGCTCAGCGGCCTGTTGGCAGAAGAGATGAATATTCAACCGCTTACCAGAACAGCTCTACTTATCGGCGGTTTGTTCGGATCGGTGCTACTGTCGATGTTCTACACTATACTGACCTTGATCGGCGGCTTGATCTATAACGCAGTAGCTTCATTGATGGGTGGGTTAGAAATTGAGCTTGAACCCAGTGGTGAAGCTGATGAATCAGCCTCCCTGGCCACTCCCCAGATTCAACCTCAGATCGGTGCGCAACCGATTGAACCAGCACAGCCTTCTGCGCGGATGCAGCCCGCAGTTGAACAGCAAACAGCACCGACGCAACAAGATCAAGCTGGACCCGACGCATCAACTAAATCGGCGGAGAACAAACGATTCATGCCTGGCCAGGACGATCCATCATCACAAAGTGAAGAATGGGGCTGGGGTTCAGGGAAAGAGAAAGACGATTAATCAGCTGATTTTTGAACAAAGGATATGTCATGGTACCCGTCCGTGTACGGTTCGCACCCAGCCCAACTGGTTTTCTCCATATCGGTGGCGTGCGCACCGCCATTTTTAACTATCTATTCGCTCGTCACAATGACGGCAAACTGCTCATACGCATTGAGGACACTGATAAAGAACGTTCAAAAAGGGAATATGAGAACGACATCCTCGACGCTCTGAAATGGCTCGGCCTGGAGTGGGACGAGGAACCGATGCGTCAATCTTCACGGGTCACCCGTCACCGTGAGCTGGTCGAAGAGTTGGTTGAGAACGGGAAAGCGTTCCGCTGCTTCGTCTCCCCGGAAAAAGCCCAAGCCATTAAGAAGGCGGAGATGGATCGTGGAGGGATCAACGCCTTCCGCAGCCCGGATAGAGAACTGACCGCCAGGGAATCGCAAGCCCGTGCAGATGCTGGCGAGCCTTTCGCAATTCGCTTCAAAGTACCTTCGCTGGACGTTTCGTTCAACGATCGTGTTCGCGGCAAAGTCACCACTCCGGCGCACACCATCGACGATTTCATCATCATGCGCCGTGACAACACTCCCACCTACATGATGGCGGTGGTGGTGGACGATTCAGAGATGGAAATTTCGCACGTCATCCGTGGCGCTGATCACATAACCAACACTCCGAAACAGGTTCTACTTTACGAAGCGTTGAACCTGCCAGAACCTGAATTTGCCCATGTCCCCTTGATCCTGGGGCCGGACAAAAAACGGCTGAGCAAACGTCACGGTGCCGCCGCGGTTACCGAGTACCGTGAACAGGGGTATCTACCGGACGCTGTATTCTCCTTCATGTCCACACTCGGTTGGTCCCTGGGCGAAGAGAAAGATATATACACGCGCGAGGAATTAATCGAGTCGTTCGACCTGAAGGGCATCAACAAATCCAGCGCCGTGTTTGACGAGAAAAAGCTGGAATGGATGAACGGTCAATTCATGTCCACACTCTCCGACAACAGTATACAGCAGATACTTCGACCAGAACTTGCCCGACGTATAGAAGATGGCGCTTACCCGCACGGAACCGGTCCGATGCTGGCAAAAGCCGTGCAATTGTTGAAAACACGCGCGCGCTTCCCGATGGATATTCTCGACAAGGGTGGGTATTTCTTCAACGATCCGACGACAATAGTAGACCGAAAAGCCGCTAAAAAGAGATTGAAAGATCCCGCGATTCCAGATCGTCTTGACGAACTGGCGAAACGCTTCTCAGCTCTGTCTGAATTCACAGAAGAGACAGCAGAAGAAGCGTTAAGGATATATATTGAGGAGTTGGATGTAAATGCTGGTGCGTTGATCCATCCGACACGTATCGCGGTGAGCGGCATGGGCAGTGGACCAGGGCTGTTTGAATTGTTAGTAGCATTGGGTAAGGAAACCACAGTGCGTCGCATGCGTAGCCTTGCCGAACATTTACGCAAGCATGGAACACCGCCAATCCCGGATGACCCGGAGCTCGAACTGCCGATGATTGAGCCGGTTGGGTGAAACAGCTTCGCGAATATATAAACCAAACATGCCCCTGTGACCCGCCTTCTTTGGCGGTTCGCAGGGAATGTCAATAGCTGTGAATTCATCCCTGTTATGACCTTCGGTCGTAACAGGGGCATATTGCGATACGAGCCATTCAGCTATCCCGAAAATTGTGAGATACCCGATGATTGATAGTGACCTGTTGTCCGTTCTCGTTTGCCCGTTAAGCCGCAGGGAACTCGTGCTTGATAACGATTCGCTGGTGAGTACTGACCCTGCAACGCGCCGTCGATATAGAATTGATGACGGTATCCCTGTGATGCTGATCGAGGAGAGCGAACAGATAACAATGGAAGAGTGGAGACAAATCATGGAGAAGCAGGACTGAGAGTAGGTCGAGTTTCAATCAATGCACAGGCACTTCGATTTCGAAAATATTGTCGTCCCTCGGTCATCAGAACGGGGGATTTGCTGTTAGAAGAAGGCACTCACTTCCATCCTCGCCACATGGATAGGATCGCGCCCTTCATCCATACGGACAGTATACACCGCTCGCCCGGTGAGATGATCGCCGATCTTGTATTCCGCACGCAGGTTGCCACGTCCATTGCGTCCGACTGGGCGTCCGTTGGCGAGTTCAAACGGAATGACAGCGAGCTTAGATTCCACCCACAGCGCTTCGAAATCCCAGCTGACCCTCCCCCGATCCCGCACCGCAAATACAACACCAGGTGTCAACGACAGCCCGCGCACATCTTCGGCCAAAGAAATGTCATGGTCCAGCAATCCGCCAACATCCAGCGTAAGTCGCCAGGTCGAGTTCGGACGCCAACCGAGCTGGTTGTTCAGACGTAACAAGCGATAGCGGTCGGTTGCGTTTCGACGTGCCAGTCGCTTGGTCAAACGTTCGTAGCTGGCTTCGGATTCCAGGTCAAAAGAACGAGCGAGTGTAGCCCGTCCGAGCACGGTCAGCTTGTCACGGCCATAACGTTCAGCCCCCGTGAGAAACAGGTTTGCCAGCCGCTTGTTGGCAAGATAAGTGAAGCGGACATTGCCCTCCCGCGCTGAACGGAACAGGTACACATCCTGACGCAAGCTCAGTTGCCCCTCAACTGTTGAGTCAGATTGAAACTTTGAAAGGTTGAGCAGGTAAATATCTGACGGTTCTGGCCAGCGGGTGATCTCGACGGCTTCAAGCTGGGTGACAAGCGAGATGTCTTCCCAGCCGAAACCGTCAACTCTTCCCACCCCTCCCGGGAGACGATGCGGTGACCAGTCGATGTTGAACGCTGCCGCCAGATCAGAGGTCGGCAGAGCGTCACCGGTAGGTTCGGGACGGAGGATTATGTCACCGATCTCGGGATCATATACATACTCGTCATTTATCCGGATGTAATCACCCTGCCCCGCCGGGACGGTGTAAGCGATGAGTGCGTTGGAACGAGTGACAGTGCGGCTCAATTGATAGTTCAGGTCGGTAGTCAACGCGCCTGCCAAGGGCGAGAACCCGGCGTTCAGCGAGGCGAGATCAGTGGTGACGTTGGCACTGTCAGCCAAGGCGAAAGTCTTCTCGCTGTGATTGAATTCGAGTTCGCTCCGCCATGAATTCTGATACGGTCGATAGACCCAGTTGGCTCCGTAGCTCGACCCTTGATAGAGCTGGGTCATTGTATTGACGTCAAGCTGCGTGTCACGTTGCCGCTGCTGGTAAAACAGCGATCCACTGTGCCCTTCGTAGCCGAGCAGGCCGAGGGTGGAGCGGGTGCGCCAATAACGATGACCGACGAAAACTCCCTGGGCAGCCTCAGCATTGCGAGTCTCACGTTCGCCATCAAAACCCGGCGCAATCAATCCAAACAGGCGATAGGTTGCGCTGCCATGAGCCCGAGTCCACTCGTCATTTGAATTGCTCGCTGCGCTCGAACTGTTGCCTGAGTGACGGAATGAACCATCGCTGATCGCTTCGACAGTTACCTGTGCATCCAGATTCGTCGATTGCCATGAACTCGATGCCTCACCACGAAGCCTTTCATCGCCTCTGTCCAGGTAAGCAGCGCCGGTGCTGATGCTCAGTTGTCGGATCGGTCGAGCATCTATCCGCAGTTCGCTCTCCAACTCGTCCACGTCGGCTTGAGTCGAGTCGAGTCCCCATCGGCGGTTGAATTCCACCGCCTGTGAACGTCCGAACGACTGATACCGGGCAGGTTCATTGCGATAGGTAGCCGTTATCTCGAGGGGAGGCGCGGGCAGATTCTCACCGCCCTTCCCGAACGGCGTGCTCTTCAATTCAAGATTCTGCGCGAAACCGGTGTTGTCATTGTCGCCGGCGGACGAGAAAGTGTTGGCATCCACATCAGACAGCCCCAGGTCCGCCCGAAGGGTGAGATTGGACCTTTCGCCAGCGACTAACGAGAATGCAGCATGACGTCGTCGCTCGGGCGACGGCAGAGAGCGTTTTGCCTCGTAACGACCATTTCCCGGGCCCACCCAGCGGTATTCATACAAGCCGAACACCGCGTTATAGTCGCGCTCATATTCGCCCGCACCAAATCCAACGTCGGTGAATGGAACCCGCCAGTTTCCCTGAGGGTCACCATCAACATCCGGTTCGACGAACAGGAAGATGTCGTAGACTTGATTGTCAGTCCAGGTGCTGTCGGTGCGGATGTAATCAGCTTCGCCGAACTCGACTTCTTCAGCCGTCGGCACCAGCACCGCTCCCGGAGCGTCACCCGCAGCGGCCAGCTGATTCCGGATAGCCGGAGTCATGTCAAAACCGAATGGACGATCGGGATCATCACCCTCCTGTGCGATAACCAGGCTCGCCTGAAACCTTTCCGACGGGTCCAGCCAGGCGACTTCACCAGCGTACAGGTTTCGTGGATACGCTTCAGGGCTGTACTCGAAATCAATTTCTATTCGTGATTCTGAGGTGATCGGCAGATGTGGTGTGAAAGTGACTTCGCCGCGCCCATAATCGATGGTGTAGTCGGCTGCCGCGCCACGTTGACGCTGAACGCCATCCACCCACACCTTTTCCGATCCGCCGAGAACGATGAAATCCTGCTCGCCGTTACGTCCACTGAGACGATACGGCCCCTGCACCCCATCGACACCGTTGAAGCGATTACTGTGAAATACAGCACGTGTCACCGCGCCTGCGGCAGTAGCGGAGATGTCAGGCCCGCTCCATGATGCCCGTCCACCTTCAAGGCGACGGTCAATTGTTCCGTAGTAGCCGCTGCTCGTTTGCAAACGATAATCGCCGAATCGTCCCTCCGCATCACCAGCCCGGATTTCAACATACACCTGGTCGATCTCATCGAGACGACGGCTCGTACCCTCCGGCGCGATTGGCAGGTTACGGTCATCGAGCAGCGCCTTGATTTCGACATCCCGGGCCAGCCGTCCGTCGAGGGCCAGACGTAGACCGGATTCCAGGCTGACATCCCGCCCTGTCCCCACCTGCACCCCGCGAGTGATGTGACCGGAACGTCTCAAGCTGGAGGCGAAACCACGCTGGGGTTGAGCGAACGGATCACGCTGGGGCAACGATACAACCTCCTGCCCGGCGATCAACGAATCAACGACTGCGATCGGTAACATTCGCTGAAGTTGCACAGTGTCAGGGATTGAAACTGGCAAGTATCGGTAGCGGACAATCAGAGTGTCCGGGCCGGACGGTAAGGTCAGAACACCACGGGTTGGGTCGAGCTGGAAGTCGTATGATACACCGCTGGACGTTGATAAAATCGAGAAGGTTGCCGGGTCCAGAAAGCGATCTGGCAATTGAACCACTCCCGAACTGTCCGCGACCAACATCCCCTCAAACAGACCAGGGACAGCCGATGAATCGGGAATAACGTCCGACACAGATCCATCCGTCACAGGCCCGTGCTTGCTTGCAAGCGCGGGTAACGAATCGAGGATCACATCCGACACAGGCACAGGCCCGTCTGGAAGACTTGCAAGCGCGGATGAAACGGGATGTGCCGCAGGTAGACTCGTGCTTTGTCCGAATCCCGGTAAAGCGAGCAGTAACACGCCCAACATGAGGACCAGGGTGTGAATTGTGAACGCCTGTCGTTGGCCGACCCTCACCCTCACTCCTCAACCGGATTTTGGTCAACGCGGAAGCGGAGGACAGTTGACCCGACCGCAATCAGCAGAGTCTCGTCATCACATGCAAGGTCATGAATTGGTCCGCCGAATAGCGCCGAATCCCATTCATGGATGATCTGCCCGCGAGGGTTCAACAGGCGCAAACGCTCTGGTCCGGCTACAAACATGAGCTCCCCCAGCCAGGCGATGCTGG
The DNA here is from genome assembly GCA_913009835.1 of uncultured bacterium. Lineage (GTDB taxonomy): Bacteria > Electryoneota > Electryoneia > Electryoneales > Electryoneaceae > BMS3BBIN04. The sequence goes on along the minus strand of CAJVXH010000133.1, from coordinate 2,486 downwards.
TCGGGCCATACCCGGCATCATTCCAGGGACGGTATCCCCTTGGATTGCCGAAACGATCGAAGAGGAAGACCGCCTGTTGACCCGGATCAGCGATGGCGATAATCCCAGATGGGGAGATTTCAACTCGCACAGGATCAACCAGACGGCGGTTCATCTCCCCGAAACTGCCGACACGTTCGACCAGACGTCCCTCCGGGTCGAGCAGCAACAATTCCGCCCGATCCTGTTCGATGACCACCACATCTCCCGAGGCCGCACGGGCCACTGAAACCGGGCGGAGGAACTGGGCTTCCACGCCACGCTCCAGCGTACCCGTCCACGGTTCCAATGGCGCCAGCCATAAATCGTAGCGGATGATCTGTCCCGCCAGGGGGTCAGAGATCCAGATCTCGAATCCGGCTTGAGTTATGTCTGTTGCCCCGCGAAACGATCCCTCACCGAAACCAAAACCTCCCGCCTCATCGACGAACACACCCTTATTGTCGAAATGCAACAGACGCTGGTTTGTGCTCTCAATCAGAACATACCCACCCTTAGGATGAAAATCGACAGCGATAATTGTCCCGACATTTGGCGACGCCGGAATACCTGAGATCAAAGGTAAGGGGAGCAGTTCAATAGCTTGAGCAAAGCCGCTGGCAGGCAGAGCGAACAGAATAAGCAGAATCACCTGTCGCAGATAGACGCTTTGTGAACGCAGGATCGGGTGCATGATTTGCCAGGTGTCAGTGGATTTCTTGAACGTAGCGCCGGGAAACCGGTGCGGACAAGCGGGAAAGACAGCCTGTTTCAGGTTAAACGAAACTCACAGAGGGAGGGTTTCATCTAATCCGTGAAGTGATCTGGCTGTAGTGATTATACTGCTTTGTTTTACAGACGCGGTATCATTGTCACCGACTATTACTGCCCTCCAGATCACACAACAGGCCCGCGCTTGGAGTGACAAGGCGCACTTATCCGCCAAAAGTAACCAACGCTACACCGCATAGGCCGACCAGCAATCCGGCGATACGTCGTTTCGTGGCTGGTTCCTTCAGCAGAAACACTGCCAAAACAAATATGAAAAGTGAACTGGTCTGATTGAGCGCACTTGCGACAGAGGCCTGGGTGTATTTCATCCCACCAAGCCAGAGCATCAACGAGAGGTAGGTTCCGATAATGGATGGCGGAATCATCCGGGTCAGGTCTTTGACATTCCCAAACGCCCTGAATACCTGTTTGGCGTCCTTGCGGAATGGCAGAATGATCAACATGAAAGCCAGTCCACCGATCAGCCGCCAGTTGAAATTCCAGATCAGGTCTGATCGTTCGAGCAGCGGTTTGACCATGATGACCGATATCGCCTGGGTAAACATCGCCAGCAAACCAATGGCGATTCCTGCCAAGAGTTGCTTGCGTGGAATGGATTTCCCCGGTCCACGCATCCAGACAACGGCGAGTACAGCTGAAATAATCAGTGCCACTCCCAGCCATTGTAACAGGTTCAGGGATTCATTGAGAAAAATGATGGCCAGCAGGATGATCGACGGACTATAACCGGTGTTGATGATGGACCATAGCGCCGCACCGACACGGTTCAGCGCCATGAAGAAGAGCAGATCCGAGATCGCGATCCCAATGATTCCGCTACCGATCAGTATAGCGTAGTCCTGCCAGGGTGCCGGACGATAGATCGGATCACTCATCGCCAGAATAGTGATAATGCCCAGGATCAGACCGACCACGTTCTTAAACAGGTTCAACGTGAACGGCGGAACCCTCTCCCCCGCCCAACGGAAGAGAATCACCGCGAACGCCCAGCTCAGTGGGGCCGTTATCGCAAAAATCTCGCCGATGTGGGGGATGCCGGACAAATCCATGGAGCTGTACGTCTCCTATTGGACAGTAAGGGCTAAGGTCTGGGGAATGAATCAGATTGAGATGGTGGAGCATACGCCTGAAACGTTGAGAATCAAACGGAGATTATTGTCACCCAGAGCTCAGCCGAAAGTCACCGCCAATGCGCCCGCAAACGCCAGCAAAATCGCGACCTGGTGCTTCCTGGTCATCATCTCATGCAAGAATACTGCGGCAAAGATATAGGTCAGTACGATGTTCGTCTGGTTCAATGCTGAGGCGATAGAAAGCGTCGTGTATTTCATCCCACCCAGCCAGACCATTGTCACCAGGTAGGAACCAATGAATGATGCCAGAAGGGTGTACACCCATCCCTTCCGGTCAGCCAGGGTGGCCAGGATACGTTTCCGTCCGGGATGGAAGGCGAAGATAATGACCATTGTGCCCAGTCCCCCGACAACACGCCAGAATATCACCCACAACAGATGCTGAGACTCCAGGATAGATCGGAAGAGCACACGTCTGAACTCCAGTCACACTGATATATCTCGTATGCCGTCTTCTGCTTGAAAAAAAAAACAAAAAAACAAGTCGGTATCTTTTCTTTCACCTGCGACGAGCACCAACTACCTCAGCAGAATATGTTCGTC
>CAJVXH010000132.1 GCA_913009835.1 uncultured bacterium | reverse complement strand
CTTCCGTCTGCGACGTCAGGATGACATGTTGTGTCATGCCCCAGACATTTATGTCTGGGATCATCCCAGTGTTAACACCGAGATCCTTCCGTCTGCGACGTCAGGATGACATGTTGTGTCATGTCCCAGACATTTATGTCTGGGATCATCCCAGTGTTAACACCGAGATCCTTCCGTCTGCGACGTCAGGATGACATGCTGTGTCATGCCCCAGACATTTATGTCTGGGATCATCCCAGTGTTAACACCGAGATCCTTCCGTCTGCGACGTCAGGATGACATGTTGTGTCATGCCCCAGACATTTATGTCTGGGATCATCCCAGTGTTAACACCGAGATCCTTCCGTCTGCGACGTCAGGATGACATGTTGTGTCATGTCCCCCATCTGGACAACCGGATGCTTATAACTTTTCTCTCCCTGTTGTACCTTGAAAGCCGTACATTCTCTCCGACTTTATTAACGAACCTCCGGTTTTGAACATGGCTGGCAAAACTATAAAATCACTGACCTGTCCGGGTCGCGAACGTGAGATCTTCTGCAATCGTACTTTGAATCTCCGTTCCCTGCGCGCCATCGGTTACGACATGGATTACACCCTGATTCAGTATAATACTGATGCCTGGGAGCAGCGCTCATACGAGTTCATTCAGGGCAAATTGGAGGATCTCGGTTGGCCTGTCCAGGGATTGGAGTACCGGAGTGATCTGATTGTCCGAGGTCTGGTGCTTGATATCGAGCGCGGGAATATCGTGAAAGCGAACCGTTTTGGATATGTGATGCAGGCTTATCACGGCACCCAGCGCCTCAAATTTGACAAGCAGCGAAGAAGATATTCACGAACCGTAATAGAATTCCGTAATCCTCGTTTCGTCTTCCTGAACACCCTGTTTTCACTGTCAGAAGCTTGCATGTTCGCCCAGATGGTGGACAAGCTGGATGCAGGCGAGATCAAGGATATAGTCGGATATGAGGAACTGTATCGAACGGTTCATCAGGCGTTGGATGAGAGTCATGCTGAGGGTGTACTCAAGGAAGAAATCCTCGCTGAGCCGGAAGCGTTTATCGATCGTGATCCCGATATAATCCAGGCTTTGCTCGATCAGAAGCAGGCTGACAAGAAGCTGGTGTTGATCACTAATTCAGATTGGACTTACACCAAACGGATTATGGAAGCTGGTTTTGATCCGGAGTTGCCGGAGGGGACGACCTGGCGTGATTTGTTTGACCTGGTGATTGTTTCGGCACGCAAGCCCAGTTTCTTTGATGGTTCCAACGCTGGTTTTGAAGTTGTCGAAGAAGAGCAGGGACTTCTCAGCCCGGTGGGAATTCAAGGGCTGGAGGAGGGCCGGGTGTATGTTGGCGGGAACGCTCGCATGGTCGAGGAATTATGGGGCTTTTCCGGCGAACAGATCCTCTATGTTGGCGATCATATCTACGCTGATGTACAGGCGTCCAAAAGTCTTCTGCGTTGGCGGACAGCGTTGGTATTGCGTGAGCGTGAGGGCGAGATTCGGGCTCTGAGTGGTTTCCGGGCGGAACAGGCAGAACTGACCAGTTTGATGCTGAAAAAGGAAGAGCTGGAGAGCACCTTCGACCGAATACGTATGCTGGTCCGTCGCGGTGAGGCTGTATCGGGTAAGGGTAAAGACCCCAAGCTCGAGAAGTTTATTGTCAAGCTGAATAGGATACGATCTGAACTGTCGGCGCTGGACAAGAAGATTGGACCGTATGCCAAGGCTTATGGGGAGCTGCTGAATCCGAATTGGGGACTTGTATTGCGGGCCGGGAACGATAAGAGTCTGCTGGCACGTCAGGTTGAGAACTTCGCAGATATCTACATGTCACGCGTGAGCAATTTCCTGTACTCAACGCCTTACGCTTACCTCCGCTCCAAGCGCAGCACCTTGCCACACGACCGTGAAGATGCTTCCTTAAGCGAAACTGGTGTCATCGATCTGGACACGTTATAAACAGACCAACAAACCTACGCAAAGCATAGCATTCGAACTATGAACTTATTCAAGAAGATTAGGGAAGGTCTGAGCAAGACTCGCCAATCACTTATCGGAAACATTCGTGAGGTGGTGGGCGAAGCGAAGCTGGACGATGAAGTCCTCGAAAACCTCGAGGAAGTGTTAATTTCAGCTGATCTCGGGATAGCTACCTCCTCTGATTTGTGTGAGAGGATGCGCACTCGCTCGACCCGTGAAGCACTATCTGGTGATGGCGTACTCAAGGCATTGCGTGAAGAGCTGGCTGTGCTCATTGATGAGACCAAGCTGTCTCATGAAGCCTGGAAGCCGAAGGATGCGTCCGAGGTTGATGGGCCTTATGTCACCTTCATCGTCGGTGTCAATGGAACCGGTAAGACGACCACCATCGGCAAGCTGGCATTACGCTATGCTCAGGCTGGTCACAAGACCTTGATCATCGCAGCCGACACTTTCCGAAGCGCTGCTGTTGAGCAGGTCGCGATCTGGGCAGAACGTGCGAATGTTGATATCGTCCGTGGCGAGATGGGTGCCGATCCGGCCAGCGTGGTTTATGACGGTCTACAGGCGGCAAAATCGCGTGGTATTGAACGGGTGTTGGTGGACACCGCCGGACGTCTGCATACCAAGGTCAATCTGATGGCTGAGCTGGAGAAGATTGATCGGGTGGCGAAGAAAGTGATCCCGGACGCTCCCCATGACGTGATGCTCGTTCTCGATGGCACGACTGGTCAAAATGGTCTGGCTCAGGCTGAGAAGTTTCGTGAATCAATAGGTATCAGCGCGTTGATTGTGACCAAGCTGGATGGTACGGCCAAGGGTGGGATGCTGGTACCCATTGTGCGCGAATTGAACATCCCGGTTCGTTGGATCGGTGTGGGCGAAGGCATAAACGATCTGGTAGCGTTCAAACCCGAGCTCATCGTGGACGCGGTGTTCGGCAGCGACGAGACCGAGATGTTGCAGGATTCGATGCTGGAGGCGGTCAAGCGTGCCGAAGAAGCAACGACCGAGTGGTCAGATTTTGACGCGATTCCCTGATTGTGCAACGTTGTGACGTTTCGGGGAGTATGCTCATTTGTAGAGCCCTATTCTATATTTCCATCTGCAAACGCTATAGTAGCTCTCGAAAGTCCGGCTTGGTCGAGGTCATTCTGAATGGAGTTCGGCGTCTGTTTGCCGAACGGAATGAAGAAGGTCCAGCTTATCCAACGGTGTGTGCGAATCACGACCGGCGGTGTAGTTCGATCTTCTTCAGCCGTCAAAGAAAACGACGGCTTCAGAATGACACACATCATATTGAACTTTTGAGAATGATATATCTACTCCCTCGGAGTCGTGCATGAATAGACGATCTGCACTATTTGTTTTATTTGCGATGCTCTTTTTTCTGACGGGTATGGTATTTTCCCAGCCCGCTATGATGCGTCAATTACTTGAGATCGGGCTGCCCCGTTTCGATGTGAACGCGATTTCCTTGCTCTCGGACAACCCTGAGCAGACCCGTGTCATCGCCTACATAGAGCTTCCCTACGAAAACCTGCAGTTTGTGCGGTCAGTTCGTGGTTATGAGGCCAACTATGAGGTTGACCTCTCGATTCTCGCCGGGCCGGATGAGAGCAGTCCTCGTGTTGAGAACAGGATCTGGCGTTCGACCGTTATCGTACCCTCCTTCGAGCTGACTAACAGCCGTGAACTCTTCGACATCAGTGTTACATATTTGACCTTGTCGCCTGCGAATTACACGATGGTTGCCACGGTGACTGATCTCGAAACCCGCAAGAACTCTCAGCTTAATCGCACACTCTATGTCCCGAGCTATGACCTCGGTGGTCTCGCATTGGGCGATCTTCTGCTCGCCCGTGAGGTTACCAAAACTCCAACTGGTGCGTTTGAGATTGTTCCGAATGTTGACCGCGTCATCGCGGACGATGACGAGGCACTATTCGTCTATTACGAGGTATATCCAGGCGTGATCGATACGATTCACGTCCATTCGCGTGTTCTCGATAGCCGGGGAAATGTGGTTTTCGAGCAACGTCGCACGGTTGATGCAGAACATCCTGTCACTCGCGACTTCTTCGAAATTCCAACCGACAGCCTGTCTGCTGGTGCGCATGTGGTTGAAATGCAGGTGCAGGCTGGTGAGTATTCAACTTTGAAGGCTGCTGAATTCAGCTTGCGTATGGGTGGTTTACCATCCACAGTGCCGAATATGGAAACTGCTATCCGTCAGCTACGCTACATAGCTAGCAACCGTGAGCTGGATCGAATGTTGAATACGAATCCACATGACAGGCAGATACTTTTCAACGATTTCTGGGCAGAGATGGACCCTAATCCGGACACTCCCGGAAATGAATTGATGCAAGAGTATTATAACCGTGTCTTTGAAGCCAGCGCAGCATTCGGTGGTATGCGTGACGGTTGGGAAACCGACCGCGGAGAAGTTTATGTCCGCTATGGACCACCTGATGAGATTGAACGACATCCCTTCGACGTTGATTCAAGACCATACGAAGTCTGGTATTATTACGAGGGGCAACGGCGGTTCGTATTTGTGGATGAATTCGGCTATGGCGAGTACCGTTTGATGAGCAACTTGTGGCAATAATTCCTCTACCGCTCAAAGCCGGTGGACGTATCGCCGTCATCTCTCCTGCCGGTCCGGTGGGTGAGGATGAGACGAAGCGTGGCGTTGAATTCTTCGAGCGGCTGGGCTATAAGCTGGACCTGATGCCGCACGCGTTGATGACCGGTAATCAATCCTATCTGGCCGCCTCAGATACCGACCGTGCCGTCGATCTCGAGCAAGCCTTGACCAACGATCGTTATGACGCTGTGTTCTGCACCCGTGGCGGTTATGGAAGCATGCGTCTCCTTCCACTGTTGAACTACAACAACATCTTGAAGAAGATTAAACGGAAGCCGTTCGTCGGTTTCTCCGATATCAGCGCCCTGCAATGGGCGTTGCATGATCGCAGCGCCTGGATCACCTGGTCCGGGCCGCAGCTCGCCCGTGGCTTTGGCGGTGAGGACAGGGGCGAGGGTTTTGGCGGACTTGATCGTTTCAGCGGCGAATGCTGGATGGATGCCTTGCAGGGCAGGATGTGGGGCAAGGTGTTGCCGATGCCGGAGGGCAAATCGTTGAATGTGCTCCGTGACGGCCTGAATTTACTGGGACCGATCCTCGGCGGCAACCTTGCCGTACTGGCGGCCTTGTGCGGGACGCCCTTTCAGCCTTCATTTGCCGGTGGAATAGCGGTTCTGGAAGAAATAGATGAGCCGTTGTATCGTATCGACCGGATGATAACCCAGCTCTCGCAAAGTGGCGTGTTCAAAGGAGTGCGCGGGATTCTGCTCGGGCGTTTTGTTCAGCATGTACAGGGTGAAGCGGTCGATCTTAACGCAGAAGCTGCTGAGATTGTGATGGACGCTGTGCCCGGTGTTCCGGTGGTGACTGGAGCGCCTTATGGACATGTCGGCCCCTGTTGGACACTACCTATCGGCGCGGAGGCAACCTTGGATCTGAAGCAGAAGACTCTGACGCTGGAGAAGCGGCAATCTTAAGTCCGGAGTCCTGAGAAAACAGGCCCGTGTTTGCTTGCAAACGCGGATTACACAAAGCTGAGTCGATTGTATCATGCCCCTGTGACCCGCCGTCTTTTTGGCGGTTCGCAGGGATTATCACAAGCATACAGATGTCTGCCCGTACTTGCAGGTGCGGCTGATCAAACGGTCTGACTATTGATGATCCCGACTTGACGAGCAAGTCGGGGCAAACCCGAGCGTGGTGGCATCATGAGCCGCACTGTAAACATCACTCTGTTCGCCTCGGGACGTGGCAGCAACGCCCGCAGCATCCTTCAGGCGTGCGCGGATGGTCAGCTCGACGCGAAAGGCGTGCTCGTTCTATCAAATAATGCAGACGCAGGCGTTCATCAGGTCGCGCAGGAATTCGGGGTTACGAGTGTGACGATCAGCCGTGATCAGTTCAAAGACGGCCCGTCATTCGTATCCCAACTGTTGAGTGAATTGGCCGCTGTAGAAACAGATCTCATCTGCCTGGCTGGCTACATGCGAATGATTCCATCGGGACTGATTCGTGCTTATCCTCAGTCGATTCTCAACATTCATCCGGCGCTACTACCAAAGTTCGGCGGCAAGGGGATGTACGGTCTGAACGTGCATAAGGCCGTGATCGAGGCCAGTGAGAAGGAGAGCGGCGTTACGGTGCACTACGTGAACGAGAAGTATGACGAGGGTGATATTTTGCTGCAGCGGGGGGGCGTGCCGGTACTTCCCGATGATACCCCAGAAACGTTGGGTGCGCGTGTGCTCGATCTTGAGCATCGACTCTATCCCGAAGCGGTCGGCAAGTGGATTGATCAGCACCATGCCCGCAGTCTGTCATTCTGAACGTTTTTGTGAAGAATCTAGCTGTTATGTATGCTAATGATAGTGAGTGGAATACGGAGGGAGTCATTCTGAACGTTTTTGTGAAGAATCTAGTACCACTTGTACGCTACTGATGGCGCGTATAATTCAGTTGTGCGTGCTATTGATTTGCGATGACACCCCACACGCCCACACATATTTCTATGTACTATCCTGTTCGATGCTCGTTAGCTAGATCCTTCATTGCATTCAGGATGACACCCTGAATACTCAGGCTGATCAGAGTTAGCAGCGGGGCACTTATGAAGTGCCCCGCTTTGTATAGTTCACAGCTACTTCACATTAAAGTTCAGACTTAAACTCATCAATACTCTTAACGGTAACGTTGCCGAACTCTTCCAGCTGCGGCTTGACAACCTCCGCATTACCCACGACCACGATACGAATCTTGCTCGGATCGAGATATTTCGTCGCGGCGGCGTTGATGTCGTCCAGATCCACCTTTGCCATGTTCTTGCGATAATCGGCGATGTAATCAGCCGGATCTCCGAAGTCAAACAGCAGCGCGGTCTGGAACTGGTTCGCAACCTGCGAAGGAGTCTCGAACTGTCGCGGATACGAGCCCAGCATATAGGCCTTCGCATCGCGCAATTCGTCCGTCTCGAATCCACCTTCGATGGCTTCTTCCATCAGCCTGATGGTCTCGCCTATGAAAGTGCCGGTAGTCTCGTTTTTCGTAGATCCGGAGATAGTGTAGGCACCATTCTGAACGCGGGCGTCCAAGCCTGAGTAGATACCGTAGGTCAGGCCGAGCTCGACCCGGACACGTTTCATCAGACGGCTGGAGAAACCGCCGCCGCCGTAGATGTAGTTCATCAGGCGGAAGGCGTACATGTCTTCGCGGAGGTTGTACGGTCCGAGTATGTATCCCATCCGGACTTCGGACTGCACAGCGTCCGGTTTGTCAATTAGCAGGATCTCACGTCCCTGGCCGGGCTGGGCATCGGTAACGGTTACTTCGGGAGCGTCTGCCCCGGTCCAGTCACCGAAGTACTTTTCAACCAGCTTTTTAGCAGCTCTCTGCTTGAAATCGCCGGAGAGGATGAGGACAGCGTAACCGGGCACGATCAGCTTTTCATGTTGCATGACCAGGTCGTCACGTGTGAACCCACTGACGGATTCCACAGTTCCGCTCGAAGCGAGTGAATAGGGGTGGTTTCCATATACCCATACATCCCATTGTTCGCTGGCGACTGAGCTGGCGTTGTCGACATTAGTCATCAGGCTGCTGACCCGCTGCGTCCTCAGACGTTCGATCTCTTCGTCCGGAAAGGTCGGGTTCATGATGGCATCCGTGACCAGATCGAAACCCAGCTCGAGGTCACGTGACATCACGCTGCAAGTGACGTAAGCCGTGTTGTTAGCCGCCCCGGTGTTGATGCTGCCGCCGACGAAATCAATCGCTTCTGAGATTTCCGAAGCAGAGCGATTGGTGGTTCCTTTGAGGAGCATGTCAACCATGAAGTTGTTGACACCGGCTTTGTCCATTGGGTTATATAGCTTACCAGCCGGAAACATGAGGCGCATGCTGGCGATTGGGACTTCATCATCAGCGATGTAAAATACCTGCATCCCGTTATCGAGGACGTCGGTCTTGATCTTCGGGAGCTTGACTGGGTCCACATCAAATGTCTGACTGGGCTCAAATGCCGGGACAACGTCCTCGGCGAATATCGCCGGTGCGAGCAGCAGGGCCACGGCGAGAGTTAGGATCAGCTTGTTCATTGGTCGTTCTCCTCATTCTCGGTTGCCTTGGTCATGCTTAGGTCAACGGGTTCAGTTTCGCTGTCCGGAACGAGGATAAGAGTGGTCCGGTTGACTGCACGGAAATACTTGGCTACGACACGCTGAACGTCTTCAGCAGTGACGCTTCGTGTGGCTTCAAACTGACGCATGGCCATATCGTAGTCGCCATCATAGAGCATACATGCTTCACCTATCGATGATGCCTTGCCGTAGTTTGTCTGGAGGTTGAAGTAGAAGTCCGCTTCCAATTGGTTCTTCGCCTTCTGTAGTTCCATATCGGTGACTGGCGAGGTGCCCATCTCTTCGATGGTGCTGAAGAGGATTTCTTCGGCTTCATCCAGTTCACGACCGGCGTTCACTCCGATGTACACCATGAACAGCCCTGGTTGGGCCAGTTCATACAGGCTTCCCCCCGCAAAACGTGCGACCTGCTCTTCGTAGACGCATTTCTTGTAGAGACGTGAGGATTCGCCGTCGCTGAGGATTTTCTCGACAACGCGCAAGGCCGGAATGTCTTCGTGCGATGCTTCCGGTGTGTGATATGCTGCGAACAGGAATGGTAACTGTGCCGGACGTCGGAACTCGATTCGACGTTCCCCGCGCTGTGGCGGTTCCTGGGTTTGTGCTTCGACTGGTAACGGTTGCGGAGGTATGGGCCCGTGATATTTCTCTACCAATGCAATCGCCTCGTCTGGGTCGAAATCACCGACGAGGATCGCGGTTGCGTTGTTTGGTGCGTAATAGGTTTTGTGGAACCACTGGAGATCATCCATCCGGTAATTCTGAACGTCGCTCATCCAACCGATTACCGGCCAGTTGTATGGGTGAGCGCGATAAGCGTTTGTCCATAGCTCTTCGAGGGCTGAACCGTAGAGGCTGTTGTCCACACGCTGACGTCGTTCTTCGGTGACAACCAGTTGCTCAGGGAGGAATGATTCTTCGCTGATGTCGAGATTGGCCTGACGTTCAGCCTCGAGGTGAATGACCAGCTCGAGATGTTCGGCGGAGATGTTTTCAAAGTAGGCGGTGCGATCATACGAGGTGTTCGCGTTCAAGCCGCCACCGTGGGCTTTGACGATGTTCGCATGTTCTTCCGGGCCGTACTTGGTCGATCCGCGGAACATCATGTGTTCAAACATGTGAGCCATTCCGGTGATTCCGGGACGTTCATTACGGCTGCCGACATTGTAATAGACCATGTAACTTATGATCGGTGCGCTGTGATCTTCGATCATTAGCAAACGCATGCCGTTATCCAGCATGTGTTCTTGAACGTTGATCAGGTCCGCGGTGTCACTGGCGAAGCTCGCCGATGCGAGCAGCAGTAACGCCAGCAGGACCAGTGCCAGTGTACGTTTCATCAAATCCCTCCACTCAAGTTGTTGTTAGAACGTTTGGTAAGTTGGTCTTAGGAAGTCATCGCTGAACGAAGTGAAGGATCTCTCTTTTTACGTTGGTTCAACCCCAGATTCTTCGTTCAGAATGACACCTTCTTCGTCTCTCGTCTCTCGGGGCTCAAATGTTTGCCCCGAGTGTGCTCGTCAAGTCGGGCCATCCCTTTCAGGTTCAAATCGGATGGGTACGACAAACTCAGAGCCTCTCACCCGGCGAAGCGGCCCCAAGTCATAGATCTATCAGTATATGGAATTTGGCACGTGGAATGGGGAGGAGGTTCGTTCGCTTCGGAGCGGGTACTCAGTTGTTTGCCCCGAGTGTGCTCGTCAAGTCGGAATTCTACACAGCTTCATTATCTGAGAATGTTTCTACAGGCCCGTGCTTGCTCGCATCCGGTTATCCAGTTTACTCAGCCATAAGACATGCCCCTGTGACCCGTGTCTTTCTACACGCATGCCCCTGTGACCCGCGTCTTTCTACACGCATGCCCCTGTGACCCGCGTCTTTCTACACGCATGCCCCTGTGACCCGTGTCTTTCTACACGCATGCCCCTGTGACCCGCGTCTTTCTACACGCATGCCCCTGTGACCCGTGTCTTTCTACACGCATGCCCCTGTGACCCGCGTCTTTCTACACGCATGCCCCTGTGACC
>CAJVXH010000131.1 GCA_913009835.1 uncultured bacterium | reverse complement strand
GCTGTGAGCTGTGAGCTGTGAGCTGTGAGCTGTGAGCTGTGAGCTGTGAGCTGTGAGCTGTGAGCTGTGAGCTGTGAGCTGTGAGCTGTGAGCTGTGAGCTGTGAGCTGTGAGCTGTGAGCTGTGAGCTGTGAGGAAAATAATATCATTTGTGAGTCGTAACTGCCACGGACATCAGTCCGTGGCTTTTCTCTCTGTCAGCTAACTGCGGACTGAGGACTGAGGACTGCGAACTGCGAACTGCGAACTGCGGAAAAGCAAACATCAACAAGGCAACCAGTCAACTACCTCCAGACTCCACAGGCCAGATAACCCGCGTTTGCCAGCAACGTACGGGCCTTTTCCCCACCCAACCATCCGCCGATCTACCGGATCAACTCGATCTTGCGTGTGGAAGCCACACCATCACGAGTCGTCAAACGCACGAAATACATCCCACTGGCCAACGCCTCCGCCCTGAGACTTATTTCGTGTGTGCCCGCAGACATGCGTTCGTCAATGAGCGTTCTCACTTCCTGACCAAGAGCGTTGTACAGCGTCAAAGTGGCATCATCCGGTCTGTCCAAATGGATGGTCACTGTCGTCTGGCTGTTGAAGGGGTTAGGATAAACCTTCAGCAGATCATGAGTGTACGGCAACTGGGGTCCTGACTCATCAACGGATGTGAACACCCCGGCATCCTCCCACATCAAGCCGAGCATGGTGTTTACCCACACTCGATCACGGTACTGATCGTAGTACAGGCCCTGAGTCTTCTTCATCTGTTCGTGATAGGGCAGTGTGATCGTGTCCCACTCATAGCCGCCGTCATAGCTCACATACACGTGCGGATTCTCATTGGTACCAACGAAGATGATCGGTTCCTGACCTGCACGAGGTATGGCGGTGGCGAAATTCACATTGGAGTATGGAAGAACGCCCAGCATTTCCCACTCATCATCCTGATAACGATACCCATGAACGCTGCTGAAAGTGTAGATCGCTTCGATCTCATCATCGATAATCACCGCGCCGGGTTCATTCAGATATGTAGGACGCGGATGGTTCAGAGTATCCCAGGTCTCTTCGGTGAGTAACCGATATTGAATGCCCTGTCCCTGGTGTACAGCGTACAGGAAACCGTCACGAACGTGATAACTTGATCTGTGCGTACCTTCGCCAATGGGCAGGACTATCGTTTCCCAGCTTTCACCTGCATCTGCCGTCATGTACAAGCGCCATAGAGTTTCATCGTCATAGTAAATCGGGATTATGAGATATTGATCACCGTCATCCTCTCTACACTGCACCGGTGTCAAATTGTAGAAATCCCCTACTGGAAAGGAGAGAGAGGGTGTATTCCAAGTTGCACCCGCATCATAACTCTCCACCACATAAAGATTAGCTACATTGGTCACTCGTGAGCGACGAGCGTACAATCCACGCAAAGTATCCCCGTTTACGTTGATTATCGGTAAGGCAAACTGGGAGGAATCGGCGGGAGGATATGGATAAGCGAATTCAAGATACTCAGGATCGGATTCCCGCTTCAAATACCCTGTTAGTCCCAGTTGTTGCACATGTGAGGTGAACTCCTGTTGATGGTTCGAGTAGCAGAGAGTCGAAACTTCTGGCGTAGGAAACTCCTGCCAGGTCGCGCCGAAATCCTCAGTTTTCCAGGCGCCGTTACCCCAGGTCCCAGCATATGTCGCGGTTCTATGAGGGTTATTTTTCAGAAAGCTAACGTTTACAAGATCGTTGCTTGCTGGCAAAGCGACTGGCTCAAATGTACGACCATAATCGAAAGATTCGTACATGTAAGCAGATACATCTTGATAGTTCAAGTAGTCTGCTCTGACCAGGAGATGGCCATCATCTCCAGCAACTTCAACCACTTGACGTGGATAATAGTTAGTCGGAAGCGGATATTCTTCGATCCAAGTTTCCCCATCGTCCGTACTGCGTAAAAAACTGTCCAGCGCCGCGTCTGGTACAAAAGATACTTCCACCGTCACTAACAGATCACCATTGGATAGACGATCTATATCGCTCATTATTATTCCATTATACCCCTCGTAGTACAGAAGGGGTTCAAGCATGCGTTGCCAGCTATCACCCTTATCCAGTGATCTGAAAACACCACTGGGATAGTCATCTGAATAGAAACTGCTGGCGAACAAGCATGAGTCGTTCTCAGTATCCTGGATTAGAGAGAACTTCTGGTTGCTATATTCGTCTACTAGTATTCTGTCACCCCATGTCAAACCAAAATCATGAGATTTGTAGAAACCTGACCGGCCGTGATAGAAGAACGTCTGATGATCGTCACGATCCACGATCATGAAATCACTGAAAGCGCTCTCACCCTGCTCCAGTGGAAACTCCCAAGTCACACCCCCATCAGCCGTCAACACAATCTGTTGACTAAGTGGATATGGTGAAGGGTAGGGAAAGAAACTACTTCGAGCGATGATTGTGTCTGCCTGCGCATCCAGAACTATGAAATCAAAGACACCTCCTGGTCGATTGTCTGGACTGATACGTTCGGTGATTGCCTCCCAGTTAAGTCCGCCATCGTTGCTCAACCAGAATCCACCATGCATCAAACCAACGATCAACCTCAGCTCTTCTGCATCAGCAGCGACTGCAGTCACATTTGGTTGACCCGGTGCTATCTCCCAGGCATGAATGGAAAAAACTGGCAGGAGAGTGATAAGAGTTGCTAAATATGCTAGTGACCGAGAATTCAACATAATTGCCTCCAAGATTAGAATTGGGTGTCAGGATGCGTTTTGGTTACTTGCAATTGCTAATCTATAGGCTTATCCTGCCACTGTATCTTGTAGTATTCATTATCCCAAGTTGCAGGATACAGAGCCCTTATTTGAATGGACACAATAGGATCTGTTGACGTGTCCGTTGCTGTTGACGTACCTTCATCTGACATTTGAAGCCACAAGACTTGCCAATCAGTATCGTATGTTGCCCAACCTCTAAGGTAGCCAAGGCCACCTTCTCCATGCAGCGTAGCTTGTACGCCAACACCATCTTCAATGCTGACTTCCTTTTCTCCATCAGCAAGTGTTACACCTTGCTGGTTTGCATACTGAGCATTCGCCACTCCAAACACTGATAAGATCAGCAGGGCAGCGAGCGTAAGTAAAGCGATCCTGTTCATACTACCTCCGATTTTGGAAATTCTGTGTTTTCTCATCCTGACACCCAAGTCCATAAACATTCTACTATTAACATATATGCATGCTGATACGTTGTCAAGTGGATTCATGTGATATTTGAAAAATATTATTTGCTTAGTCTCGCCTAACTCGTAACGGATTGTTTTTTTTTTGAATTTATGGGTCTCCCCCCTCTGGAGCTAATTTGCGGTCATATCTTCACCCCACTTCAGATTCCAACCTCTCGTCTCCAATCTCCCTGAAGGTGGAGCTGCCAGGATACAGCTCCTGACACATAGAGATATATTCTCCCACTGCGCATTACACGAAACAGCGGTTTCAACTCCGGAGGATTCCGAGATGCACCGACTTAGCTCGTTGTTCCTGCTATTGATGCTCGTAACCATCGTCGGCTGTAGCACAGGCAACAACTACCCCCCTACCAAGATGGTCCCGGTCACTAACGACTATCACGGTACATCCATCACCGACAACTACCGTTGGCTGGAAGACTCCGGAGATCCCGAGGTGCAAGCCTGGGTGGATGCACAAAACGAATACACTACCTCGATCATCGCAAATTATCCAGAGAAAACCTGGCTGGAAGGACGGTTTAACGAACTATGGCGTTATGACGATGAAACCGTACCCCGGCGATCTTCAATCGGAGAACGCCTCCACTATTCCATGAAACTCAAGGAAGATGACAAGTGGCGGGTGATGACCAAGGCTGATGAAAATGCCGAAGCGGTGGAAGTCCTCAACCCCAACGAATGGGATGAGAACGAAGCATTGAATGGCAAAGTCTGGTCCCGTGACGGTAAGTATCTCGCCTACGGTGTTGCCAACGGCGGTGACGAGAACCCGAGAGTTCGCATCATGGAAGTCTCTTCTGACAAGCTACTTCCCGACACCTTGCGCGGAACAAAGCAGTATGTGACCTCATGGATGCCGGACAACTCAGGATTCTACTATTCCGCGAAACCCTACATGGGCGAAGTCCCCGAAGGTGAAGAGGAATACTATCACAGCGCTTGGTATCACAAGCTGGGTACACCCGGCGCGCAGGATGTCAAGGTGTTCTGGAATGACGAAGTCAAGGAATACTGGCACAGCGTCTACATCTCCGAAGATGGAGAATGGATCTTCTACGAGCGCAGCCTGTTCAACAGTAACGACGTCTACTACCGGTCAATCACCAGCCGGGAAGGATCTCAACAACCACTAGTGACCGGGCAGAGTGCGCAATACAGTGTCGATGCTATCGACGGCCGTCTCTACGTCACCACTGACAAGGACGCGCCGATGTGGACAGTTTATACCGCATCAATGCGCAACCCTGTCGAGAGCGAATGGACAACATTCATACCGGAACGTGAGGACGCCAAGCTGGAATCCTTGGGGATGATCGACGGACGCTTCTACGCCACCTATTTGCAAAACGCGCACACTGTCATCCAGATATTCAACACCGACGGTGAGCTCCTGCGAGACTTGGCACTGCCTACAATGGGGACAGCATCAGTCAGTGGTAATTACAACCAGCCGAATGTCTGGGTCAGATTCTCATCCTACGCCTATCCCAGCACAACTTTCAAGTACGACTTCACCGGTGACAAACTCACTGTTTACCGTGAGTTCCCGCTGGAGGTTGACACCGACAACATGATGGTGGAACAGGTGTGGTATCCATCCAGGGATGGGACCAGAGTGTCCATGTTCATCGTGCGCACAAAGGACATGAAGATGAATGGATCCACCCCGGCCTTCCTGACAGGATACGGCGGTTTCAACATCTCGATGGAACCCTATTTTTCCACCACCTACCTCACCTTTCTCGAAGCTGGAGGGATGGTGGCTATTCCCAACCTGCGCGGCGGAGGCGAATACGGACGTGAATGGCATGAAGCCGGAATGCTTGAGAATAAACAGAACGTGTTCGATGATTTCATAGCCGCGGCTGAATACCTGATTGATAACAAATACACATCCAGCGACAGGCTGGGAATCATGGGCGGCAGCAACGGCGGCCTGTTGGTCGGCGCGGTGGCGGTGCAACGTCCCGAACTGTTCAAAGCCGTCTATTGCGCAGTGCCGCTGCTGGATATGGTCAACTACCACACCTTCGGCCTCGCAAATATCTGGGCAGAAGAGTACGGTAGCTCTGATGATCCGGAACAATTTGAATACCTTTACGCCTACAGCCCCTACCACAACGTGATCGATGAGACCAGCTATCCAGCTATGATCGTCACCGGCAGCGCCAACGATGCCCGCGTTGATCCACTACACGCCCGTAAGTTCGTCGCGCGCCTGCGTCAGGCTGATCCGGACGGCGCGCCCATTCTGCTGCTGGAACACAAGGACAGCGGGCACGGCGGTGGGGTCGGCATCTCCAAGCAGATCGAACAACGCGCCATGCTCTACGGTTTCGTCATGCACGAGATCGGGTTGAAGGTGCCGCGAGGTTGATCTGATATGCTCAATCATTAGGGCCGTCTGTCCCAGTGCCTTTGCGATGAGTTTGGTATGGGCCAGATAGATCAGTTTCCATTCAGGACGATAGGGTGGCCCGGGGCTTGCCACTTGAGATCATCACTGGCCACTTGTCTACGATTCCCGGCGAACGATGAACAGGTGGATGGCTGCGAAGAGGAGGAGTATACCGCCGGTGAAAAATCCACTGGCCGCATAGGATTGGGTGAAGGCGAAACCAAAAAGCGTTCCTCCGAGCACCAGAATGCCTGCCAGCACCAGGAACGACTTCATTGAGTAGATATACGCGAATGGCAGCCAGTGTGCGCCGACCAGCACCGTGAAAGCAGGGAAAAAGAGGTCTTGGTTACCACTGGAAGTGGCCATGAAAATGAGCGGCAATCCGAGGGGGATGGTTAGCGCAATCCATGTATTCAGCACTGGCAGCCGGTTGGATTTGTCGGGTGACGGCAGCTTGAGTAGCTTTGAGAACAGCATCGCGATTGGGTGAATGAACATACCGCCGATCAACAGGATGAGCATGGATATCGGGATCTGACTGGCCGCGCCGAGTGTGGCGGAGATGAGCCAGAGGACACCCTCAACCGTGAGGTAGACAGATCCGCCCTTGTGACAGTGACGGTACTCGCGGTGTTGGTCGTGCGAATTGGTCATCATTGTTATCCTTGGTACCACTTGAGATCACAGATTGTGATCTCAAACAGGAGGGTGTGCAAAGCGTACCGGGTGCTGGCCTTTGGGTTCGAGAATCAGGCAAACAGCAGTCTTCGTCCCTTTGGTTCGGGGATGATTTCGCCTTCTTCACGTGCAACATCCAACCACAACTCCATGGCATCTTGGACGTTTTTCAGGGTGTCTTCATAGGTGTCACCATGAGCCATGCAGCCGGGCAACTCCGGCACCTCAGCCACGAAGAGCTTATCCTCTTCGTTCCAATATAAGATGATCTCATACCTAGGTGTCATCATTTCTCCGTGCTATCCTCGGAAACATCCTCTCTCGCTCCGAATCCAATCTTCAAGGGTTTGCCTGGTGGCGGCTGCATCAGATGACGGATTGCGTCGAAAACGGCGGAGAACTGTGCATCGTATTTGTTCTCGAGTTCGTCCAGGCGCTGGTTCAGATCTTCGTTACTGGATAACCATCGGCGCAGATTGACGAACGCCCGCATGATCTCGATATTAACTTGCACTGCACGGTCGCTGTTCAGGACAGACGAAAGCATGGCCACGCCCTGTTCTGTGAAAGCATACGGTGGATACCTGCGACCACCACGCCCCTCGTTTGAGATCACAGATTGTGATCTCAAAGTCTCGAACTCCTCTTCAGAAAGTTGGAACATGAAATCATCGGGAAATCGAGCTGAATGGCGGCGTACGGCTTGGACCAGAACGCGCGTTTCAACCCCGTATAATGCAGCCAGCACGGAATCCAGCAAGACCTTCTCACCCCGCATGAGGAGGATGGATTCAACTATTCGATCCTGAGGTATCAGTACGTCACTCACTGCGGTTCTCCTGTTTGAGATCACAATCTGTGATCTCAAAAGTTATAAGACAGCTATAATTATTTATCGTTGGTTATCTCTTCATCCCCATGTTGCGCTCGATCCCTGAGCAGCGGAAACAGGATCACGTCTCTGATCGACTGCCGGTTCGACATGAGCATCGCGAGGCGGTCTACGCCCATCCCCAGCCCGCCCATAGGCGGCATGCCCAGTTCCATCACCCCGATATAGTCTTCGTCCAGCGGCATGGCTTCGTCGTCACCGCCAGCACGCGCTTTCTGCTGTTCCTCGAAACGCGCGCGTTGGTCGGCAGGATCGTTCAGCTCGGAGAAAGCGTTGCAGATCTCGAATCCGCCGACATAACCTTCGAATCGTTCGACCAGACGTGGGTCGTCACGGTGCTTCTTCGCCAATGGACTCAGCACCAGCGGGAAGTCGATGACGAATGTCGGGCGCGTCAGCGTCGGTTCGACCAGTTCGCCGAACAGTTCGTCCAGCATCTTGCCGTGGCTGGCGTTGTCGGGCAATGGCACATTGTGTTTCTTGCACATTTCGTGCACGGTCGCAGCGTCCGCTCCGGTCAGGTCGACGCCGGTCATCTCTTCCAGCGCGCCGAAGAATTTGACCCGTTGCCACGGCGGCGTGAAATCAATAGTGCCCTCGCCCCACGGCACGACATACGACCCGTGAATGGCCATCGCGATGGATGAGACGATCTGTTCAACGAGGTCCATGATGTAGTTGTAATCCACGAACGCGGCGTAGCATTCCATCATCGTGAATTCGGGGTTGTGGCTGCGGTCCACGCCCTCGTTGCGGAAGTCTTTGCTGATCTCATAGACACGATCAAGCCCGCCGACGATCAGGCGTTTGAGGTACAGTTCGTCCGCGATACGGAGGAACAGGTCTTTCTTGAGCTGATTGTGATGCGTCTTGAAGGGTCGCGCGGTGCCGCCGCCGTATAACGGTTGCAGGACTGGCGTTTCGACCTCGAGGAAGTTGGCGTCATCCAAATGACGGCGCATCTCACGGATCAACAGCGCCCGGGTACGGAAGACCTGGCGTTCGTCCGGGTTGACAGTCAGATCCATCGCCCGGTTGCGGTAACGTTCGTCCGGGTCGGAGTATTCGTGGAAACGTTTGCCGGTTTCGGCGTCTTCCTTGACCACCGGCAGGGGACGGATGCACTTCGCGAGCAAGGTCCATTCGTGGACACGGATGGATTTCTCGCCGGTCTTGGTGACCATCAGATGACCGCGAATTCCGATCCAGTCACCGAGATCGATCGCACCCTTGAACAAGGAATAGGGCGCCTTCGTTGGATCGTCGATGTCCGGCGGATTGATGTCGTCACGTTTGATATAGAGCTGGATACGTCCGGTGTCATCGTGCAGATGCGCGAACGCAGCTTTGCCCATGACACGTTTAGCGACCAGCCGTCCCGCGATGGAGATGGTGGTGGATGACCCCGAGGTGTCATCCTGACGGTCGGTTTCACCGGCCGAGAAGGATCTCTCTTTTTCTGTTTCCTCTGTACCACGAGATCCTTCACTACGTTCAGGATGGCTACTGGTGGATGCCGGGCTACCCATCAGGTCATCCCAGTTCGCGAGAATCTCGGTCACACGGTGCGTGCGTTCGTAGGTATACGGATATGGGTCAATGCCAGCGGCGATCATGCGTTGCAGCTTGTCCTGCCGGGCTTTGATCAGGTCGTCTCGGGTTTCCATCCTGTTCCTTCGTAGACGCGGGGGACACGTGGTGTCCAACCGCAGAGTATTTCGTAAGCGATAGTGCCGGATTTCGTCGCCAGTTCCCAAGCGGTGATGGTTTCGCCTTCCTCGTTGCCGAGGAGGGTGACAGTCTGTCCGACTTCCAGCTCATCCTTGCCGGTAAATACCATCATCTGGTCCATGGAGATGTTGCCGACTGTCGGATATCGTTTCCCACCGATCAGCACCTCGCCCTTGTTGGACAGGTGACGAGGGTAACCATCGCCGTAACCCATCGGGAGGGTCGCCAACCAACCGTCCTCGGGGGCGGTCCAGGTGTGCATGTAGCCGACGCCAGCCCCTTTACGTATGCCCTTGAAGAAGACGATCTCACTTTGTAACGACAGCGCCGGTTTCAAACCCCACTTGTTTTCCAGGTGCGCGCCGGGGGGGTAACCATACAACGAAATCCCTGGCCGGACAAGGTTGAAGCGAGCGTCCGGCAGGTTGAATAATGCGGACGAGTTCGCCATGTGAATGTCTTCGAACTCGACGCCCTGTTTGCTGCAACCCTCGATAACATCATGGAACTCTTCGAGCTGCTGCTTGGCGAGGGTGATGTCCGGTCCCTGCGCACGCACGAAATGGCTGAAAATCCCCACCAGGTCGAGGTGCGGCAGTTTCGCGACTTCCATTGCGAAATCTACGGCGTTGTCCGCACGCACTCCGATCCGGTTCATCCCGGTGTCGATCTTGAGGTGGATGCGGACAGTACGACGCATCCGTTGCGCTTCCTCGCTGACCTGTTGCGCCTTGTACAAACTGGACGCCGTGAGGTCGAGATGGTAGTCGATGAAGTGCTTCGTCTGGTAGCCGACCAGGCCGCCGACCACGAGGATCGGGGCTTCGATTCCAGCCTGACGCAGGAGTACGCCTTCCTCGAGGAATGCAACGCCGAACATGTCGGCTTTCTGTTCCGCCATCTTCAGCGCGACCGGGATCAGGCCGTGCCCGTAGGCGTTGGCCTTGAGGATCGCCATGACGCGTGCGCCGTTGGCCTGTTTGCGGATCACGTCGAAATTGTGCGCGATCGCGTCCAGGTTAATGCGAAGGTATGTGGGCCGCTGACGGAATAGCGGCGGCATCTGGGCGTATGGGTTGGATGTGATGTCATGCATGGCGGAATATAGGGAAGATATGGTGGCTTTTCATGTAGCCCGGGTTCGTGAACCCGGGGTGTGGGTGCGAAGCCTAGTGCTTTTCTGTTACATCAACTGGAGTTTCATTCTTGCATCATTGACGGGTTAGATCGGAAGAGCGTCGTGTAGGGAAAGAGTGTAGATCTCGGTGGTCGCCGTATCATTAAAAAAAAAAAAA
>CAJVXH010000130.1 GCA_913009835.1 uncultured bacterium | reverse complement strand
CTGTTCGGGACTCAATGACCCTGAGGAAGGATCTAGCTGAACGACGGTCTCAAGGACCGGAATGACAACGATCTCTTCCTCAGGTACTTCATATGAACAAGCTAAACCTCCAGCAGAGATATACAAGGATGACTTCTGCGTTCAGGATGACTTCCGCATTCAGGATGACGCCTCCTTCACCTACCAGGATGATAACTCTGTCGTCCCGATTGGTAATTTCACATCTCCTTCAACACCTCTCGCGCTGCTGAGACAGTCTTCTCAATCGCCACATCATCGTGAGCTGCTGAAACGAACCACGCCTCATACCCACTGGGCGGAAGATGAATTCCTCGGCTCAGCATTCCGGTGAAGAATCGTGAGAACACGTCATGGTCTGCACGCTTGGCGTCCTCGAAATTACGCACCGGGCCATCGTGGAAGAACAGAGTCAGCATCGAGCCGACACGCTGTACGATGCCTGTTACTGAGGCGTTGCGGAGTGCGTTCTCAAGACCCGCCTGTAGTTTTGCCGACTGAGTTTCGAGGAGGTTGTATACCTCATCATCCAGCCTTCGCAGGGTGGCCAGTCCGGCGGTCATCGCCAGTGGGTTGCCGGAGAGGGTGCCCGCCTGGTAGACCGGCCCGCTGGGGCTGATCATTCGCATCAAATCAGCACGACCTCCGTATGCTCCAACCGGCAATCCCCCACCGATCACTTTACCGAATGTGGAGAGGTCGGGAGTGATCTCGAACAGCGATTCCCCGCAGCCACGGTGGACACGGAACCCGGTCATCACTTCGTCGAACACCAGCAGCGTGCCGTGTTCGTCGCAGAGGCTGCGCAATCCGGGCAGGAAATCGTCGTCGAAGCGGAGTACGCCCATGTTTCCTGGTACGGGTTCAACGATCACTGCGGCGACATTGCCCTTGTCCTGATCAAATATGGCGCGTACAGAATCGAGATCGTTGAAACGGGCGACGCGTGTGTCTTGCGCGGCGCCTTTGGTCACTCCGGGACTGTCCGGTGCCCCAAAGGTTGCAACGCCAGATCCAGCCTGGATGAGGAAAGCGTCGGCATGACCGTGATAGCCGCCCGCGAATTTGATAATCACATCACGTTTGGTGGCGGCACGTGCCAGCCGTATCGCCGACATCGTCGCTTCGGTGCCGGAGTTGACGAAGCGAACCATCTCCACGGACGGCACCCGGTCAACTATCTCCTGCGCCAGCTCAGCTTCCAGCGGGCTGGATGCGCCGAAGCTGGTACCGTTACGGACGGCGTCCTGGAGGGCGGCGGTGATATCGGGATGCGCGTGACCTAGGATCATCGGGCCCCAGGACCCGATGTAATCGATGTAGGTGTTACCGTCAACATCGGTCATGGTGCAGCCTGATGCCGAAGCGATGAAAGGAGGTACGCCACCGACAACCTTAAACGCACGCACCGGGCTGGAAACGCCGCCGGGCATGAGCTGAGACGCATGTTCCATCAAACTCAATGAAGAGGACATGGTGAATCCAGTGTGTTGAATAGGTTTGCAGCGTGTAGATGGCTATTATTTGCTAGGATAACAGGTTACTCATCATTACCCAGTTCCTTCAGAGTCCCTATGAAACCGTCCAGATTATCACTGTCCAGTGTCTTCTGCACTTCAAGCAAGAGCCGGAGTTTCTTCACGATCAGTGCGAATTCCAACGTCTCGGTCTCCACTCGTGTTTTCGCCGCAAGCGCTCGTTCTTTTTCCGCTTCTGCGAGAAGTTTGGTTATGTGAGCTGTAATCTCCTCATTCTCCAATCCCCTACTCTTGAGCCGTTCCTTAAGATGCTGAATAGATTCTGAGATAAGAGTCTGAGCTTCCTGCCGAACCGTTGTCTGCTTTTGAGTATCTACGACTGAGTCGAGGACGTGTTCAAGCGCTCGCTGCAATTTATATCCAATGCTACTCCCCAACATAGACAGTCGTTCGACTGACTGAGTGGGAACTCCGCCAGGGAGAAGAAGGGTGTTGGATGGCACTTGCGATATCTGGTGGCGAACTTCCACAAACACATCAATGACGAGCTTGCTGGCTTCAACCGCACGATCACTATCAAGGACAGTTGCCGCCATTACGACCCCGCGCTCGGTAAATGCCCAGGGAGGATATCTTGACCCACCCCACCCTGGTTTTGAGGTCGCAGAATGCGACCTCAAAGCAGCAAATTCTTCCTTGGTAAGCTGAAACGCGTACTGCTCACCAAAGCGTTCCCTGTTTCTCTTCACCTGCTCGTTCAAACGCTTCGTCTGAACACCAAAGAGCTGAGCCAGATCATGAGCGAGGATCACGCGTTCATTTCTAATGAGATGAATCCGTGCGGCGATACGCCCTTTGCCTACACTGAATTCATTCCCGGGCAATGCAAACGAGTCGTCGGATCCACTCATGCCAGCCGGGTTATTCCCCTTACTATCGTTCATTTAACCACTCAGCAACTTCGGTGGCGTGATAAGTCAGGATGAAATCCGCACCAGCGCGTTTGAATGCGATCAGGGTCTCCAGAATTATTCGCTTCCGATCAATCCACCCCTTTTCGGCTGCCGCTTCGATCATCGCGTACTCGCCTGACACCTGGTAGGCAGCCGTGACCCGTCCGAACTCTTCCTTGATTCTGGTCAGCACATCGAGATAGGCCACGCCTGGCTTGACCATGATCATGTCTGCACCTTCGGCGAGATCCAATTCGGCCTCACGAATCGCCTCGAGAGCGTTCGCCGGGTCCATCTGATAACCGTGACGATCGCCGAATCCCGGCGCAGAACCGACCGCATCCCGGAACGGTCCGTAATAGGCTGAAGCGTATTTGACAGCGTAGGAAAGGATCGCGGTTTGGGTAAATCCTGCCACATCCAGCGCTGAACGAATCGCAGCGACTCGTCCATCCATCATGTCGGAGGGTGCGACGATGTCGACACCTGCTTCGGCATGGCTGACCGCCACTTTTCCGAGCAAGGTCAGGGTGGGATCGTTATCAACATCCTGATTTTTAATCACTCCACAGTGACCGTGGGAAGTGTATTCGCAGAGGCAGACATCGGTAATGACCAGCAGATCCGGCAGCTCTCTCTTGATGGCCCGGGTAGCGCGCTGAACTTCACCCTCGGAATCCCAGGCACTCGATCCGGTTGAATCTTTGTATTCTGGAATTCCGAAGAGGATTATTGCGGGCACTCCAGCCTCAAACACCCTCCGGGCTTGTTTTACGGCCTCATCGACGGACAGGTGAAACTGTCCTTTCAGGCTGCTGATCTCGGTGCGGACACCTTTGCCCGGCACCACGAACAGTGGTTGAACTAGATCGTTGGCGGTGAGGGTCGTTTCGCGCACAAGTCGACGCATGGTGTCGCCACGACGCAGGCGGCGTGGGCGTTCAATGGGAAAGCTCATCATCAAGTCTCTTCAAGACATCGGTGAGGTCACCGTTCGGGTTCAAGGATACCGCGCGTGCTACTGCCTTCGCCATGGAGAGATCATTTTCTTCGAGGCTCGCGCGTTTCAGGTTGGCAATCATCAAACTGGTCACTTTGCGTATCAGTGACTTGCTGAACAGCACAACCTGTTCTTGATCGGTGTCGTGGAATCGTTTGGCGTATTGTTTGACCTCGAGAATCCGCAATTCTTCGAGAGTTTCCTGCAATTGTTTTATGGTAGGCGCAACCCGGTTTTCCTGATACCATTCGGCGAACTCGGATACATGTCCCTCGATAATATTTTCGGCACGTTCGGCTTCATTTTCACGCGCTTTCAAGTTGGCCTTAACCAAATCTTGGAAATCATCAACCGTGTACTGGTAAGTGTCCGGCAGATCACCGATGCCTGGTTCTGAGTCACGAGGTACAGCGAGATCGAGCAACAGTTGGATGCCTTTACGTTTCTTTTTCGCCGTTCTCATGTTTTCAACAGTCAGCACTGGTTCGATGGCAGCAGTTGCGGTAACTATCAGATCTGCCCAGGCAAGCTCATCCACTGATGGCGGGTAAGATGCTACCTCACCTCCGAGCAAATCGGCTACGACCTCCGCATTTGCAAGCGTTCTATTGCAGACTCGCCATCGGTCCACCCCGCCAGTAGCCAGGTGTTTCGCAGCCAGGCGTGCTGTTTGACCCGCCCCAACGAGCAACACACGTCTATTCGACAACTCACCGAATATTCGTTCGGCTATTTTCACTGAGGCTGAGGCAACAGAAACCGCCCCTCGGCTGATTTCAGTGTTTGAACGAACATTTTTTCCAACTTCTATGGCGCGTAAGAAAGCCTTGTTTAAGACGCTGTTGCTGGTGCCTTCATCATGAGCGGTGTAATAGGCATTTTTCACTTGTGCGAGAATCTGAACTTCGCCGAGCATCTGACTGTCTATCCCGGCAGAGACCCGGAACAGGTGAGACACCGTTTTTTCATCACGAAGTATATACGCGTCGCAGGCTTCCTCTTCTGTAACGCCGGTGTATTTCTGCAATATGCAGCGGAGATCCTCTTCCGAGTGATGATGATAGGGTGAGAGGTAAAATTCCGAACGGTTGCAGGTGGATAGAATCAACGCACCTTCAATATTCTCGGACAAGATCAAATCGTGCAGTGCAAGATTGACCTTTTCGGGGGTCAACGCTGCCCGGTCACGGACATCGATAGAAGAAGTTCTGTGGTTGAGGCCAATCGCTTCAAGTCTCATGCGAAAAACCTCGTGAAGAATCCTATCACAGACACGATAATGAGTAATACCATTAATGCCGACACCAGTAACGAAACCAATGCCATTTTCTGTTGTGCCAGCCAGTGGAAACGATCGGCAGCCCACAACGCCGTGATAGTCGCCCAAAGTGTTAACATTGGGTGAAGGTGTGAGACAGTCACCTCGCGAGATGCCGGCATCAACCACAGGGTGCCTAATGCCGATGCAATACTGATAGTGATCAGAATCCATCCTGCTGTAAGTGAGACTCTTCGTAATCGATTCAGATCACTCATTGATGGCATATCGTGGAACCATTGTCCGAAGGATCGGCTTTTAATCTGGCGGTGCAGAATAATTTCCCCAGCGCCATAAACACCGCTGCCTAGTATTAGAGTAATCCCGGCGAGCGAGAGAGCAATATGGATTGCTGCGCGAGGATTCACCAGATTTTCCGGTAAATCCTGACCGGTATTTAATCCAGCCGCCAGTGCTGATGCCATGAGAACAATAACAGCTGCCAGCGGAATGATGGTGAGTTTTCGTTGGCTGACGCGATACTCGGCATAGCTTGTTCCCAGCCAGACGCAGGTCGCAACAGTCGCCAGCAATTGACCCGGCGTGGCAACTGGTAAAGCTCTCTGGAACAGACTATATCCCACCCACCACAATCCAATAATCGCAGCCAGGAAATTGCCTGAGAGGACTAATGAGGTGTAACGTTTGCGCCCTTCCGGATGGCAGGGAGCATTCCACATTCCCAGTATCACGCTGAATCCAATCAGCATCATCAGTGGGAGAACCGTTGTCAGAAGTCCGCTCATAAAGAAGTCTCACGTTGCATAGCTGTCAATCGATCCACCAGCAAATTGGACACACGAACCGCATCCTTCGCACACCCGTTGATCGACACGCCTCGATACGAAGCTCCGGCAAAGTACAATCCCGGCAGGTCATTCTCGAGCTGTTCGCTCTTTTTAACTCGATCCATATGGCCGACGGTGTATTGGGCAATGCCGCGTTTAAATCGTGATACCCAACTCATCGTTGGTTTACCATGCACTCCCATGACTCGTACATGATCAGCGGAAGCGGTCAGATGCAGTTTGTCGGTGGATAAGCTCTGAATGGCTGGATCGTGCGCGCCGCCCATCATGGTCCGCAACAATCTATACCCCTTCGCAGCTTGACCGGGGAAGATCGCGTCGCTCCACAAACAACCAATACTGCGGATGCCTTCGCTTCGAGGGATCAACACACCGAATCCTTTCAGTGGGTGTCCGAGGTGTGAATCTGGATGACCGTGACAAACGACATCAACCGGAGCGTATGGTATCGCCGCCAGAGCCTTCGAAACACCGATGTCAATTCCTTGAATCATTTTCGCAGCAGCGTGCGATGGTGCCGCAATTACTACTGCATCCGCCTCGAATGTAGCCCCTTCACTCACAACCTGGAACCGCCCATGCTCTCTCTGTGCAACGTGTTGAACCTGGGCATTCACTTTCAACGTCTCGCCGAGCAGCTCAGCCAGGCGGTCGGTTAAGCGACCCATTCCAGCCTGGAAAGTGTGCAGGACGGCATTCGGTCCGCCCGGACCGCCCGCAGTTTTACCCTCTCGCTTGGCTACGCGTTGTTTGGCGATCATCGCCTTGAAAAGTCCGCCATATTCTTTTTCCATTTCCACCATTTTCGGGAAAACGGCGGCCAGCGATAATTCTTTGGTATTACCCGCGAATATGCCTGAGACCATTGGATCGAGCATTAACTCGGCAAAAGTATTTCCCAGGCGACGGCGTCCGAAATCATCCACCGTTTCATCACTTTCATCCTGTTTTGCGGCGATGAAGAATTCGCGCGCCATGCGGATTTTTGCATGTAATGGCAGAATATCTGATAGAAGAAATGCCATTGGCTTTGTCGGCACCGCGCGCATTCGTCCACCGTGGAAGATGTAACGATTCGCGCTGTCTTTATCAGCCTTAACCAACTCCCCTGTAATACCTATACGTTCGACGAGTTCAAGTGTTGCCGGCTCGTTGTCGAGGAACCCGTTCGGCCCCCATTCACAGGTGTAGCCTTCAACGAGATTAGTGCGAGTGGAACCTCCGTGACGCGGACCAGCTTCCAGCACCGTAAGTTCGATCTCGATACCACGTTCTTCAGCTAGTTCGCGGGCCAGATACGCACTCGCCAGTCCGGCGATTCCTCCGCCAATAACCACAACTCTTCGGGTTTCAGGCATCGCAAACCTCGTTCACGAGCTGTGCCATCCGCTCGATGAATCGCGGATCATCGTTGTATACCGGAACCCTAACGACTTTGCTCACTCCCCGGTTCAATAATTCTGGTGCTGCAATCCTATCCAGATCGTACAGCGTTTCCAGGCAGTCGGCGACAAAACTTAGCGGCATAATAACAACCGGATCGGAGGATTTTGCCAGACGTTCGAGTTCGTCTTCCAAGTATGGTTGCGTCCATTCGATTGGACCGACGCGGCTCTGATAAGCCAGCCCCCAATCGGTTCCTGCTGGTAGTGTTTCCGCAAGCATGGCAGCATTTTCACTTACCTTGTCAGGATAATTATCTCCACGTTTCACCTCTCGCATCGGTATTCCATGCGCTACAAATAATACCCTTGCCCCGGTGCCAGCCTCATCCATTGCACTCTTGAGATATTCGGATTGCAGCGCTATGATTTCTTTGTGCAAACCCCAGGCATCAATTGTATATGTGGTGATCGAGTGTCTTTTTGCCAGACGCTTGGCCTCGTGTTCTATCGAACCGGTCATTGCCCGCGACGAATGTGGAAACATCGGCAGGATCGTGACGCTCTGGTAGCCACCCTTTTTAAGTGAAGCAAATGTCTGATCTAAGGTTGGGGAGGTGTAGCGGTATGCATGAGTTATGTGCTCAAACAACGGAGAATCATTTCGCCGCATTAGTTTGACCTGCTTCTCGGTCCATTTGAGCAATGGCGATTTTCCACCGATCAAGTTGTATTTCTCAATAACTGGCTGAGTGCGCTTTTTGACAATTTTGTTGCTGACAAAGCCGCGTAGCAACCATGGTAAAGGCAGGATAAACGGGTCCGCGAATATCGCTCTCATATAGGGCGCAATTTCTTCCGTTGAGGCGGGCCCGCCCATGTTGACAAGCACCAGTGCCTGCTTCACACTCATATTCAGATCGTCCTCGAAAACGTCACATTCGCCTGGTCGGGCAAGTATCGATCAAAGGGCATCGCCAGGTTGCGCAGAAATAATCGTCCCAGCGCAGTCACTTTCCATCCATCTTCATATGGCTCAATCAAGCCCGGTTCTTCAAACGGAGCCAGGGAAGCAGTGATATTGGCCAGCTTCTCGCGCAAACCATCGACCTCGTCCGCCTCATTGGGAACACGTACTATCAAGTTGCACATCAGATCGTTGATCATGGTCTTCCGTACACGATCATCAGCATCGAGTTTATGTCCACGGGCAATGGCCCAGCCATCATCATCAATACGCTGGTTATAAACTTTCGGTAGTGTTGTGTTCTGAACGAACATCTCGTTCATCTCACCTATTGAGGATGCACCGAAGCCCAGCATTTCCACGCCTCGGATTTCGGTGTAACCCATGAAATTCCGCCATAGATGGCCCTCGCGAACGGCTTCCGCCAGAGCGTCATGCGGTGCAGCAAAATGATCCATCCCGATAATCTGGTAGTCCATGCTGGCGAAATGACGGTTTGTATCGAGCAACATGCCCAATCGTTCCCGAGATGTTGGCATCTTTTCAGCGGGCAATGCCCGTTGATGCTTAATTTTGTCCGGCAAATGAGCGTAGCCGAAACTGGCCAGACGTTCCGGGCGAAAGGTGCTGACTTGTTCGAGCGTGCGTTTCCAGGAATCGGCGGTCTGGTATGGCAACCCATATATCATGTCAATGTTTACGCTGGCAAAACCGAAGCTGCGGCAGCGTTCAACAAACGCCTGCATTTTCTCAACGCTGAAAACTCTGTTGATAGACTTCTGCACCGTTTCATCGAAATCTTGCAATCCAATCGAGATGCGACGAAATCCGCGCTCACTGAGAATTCGAAGGTGTTCATCTGTAGTGACTCGAGGATCGACCTCAACGGATCGTTCCGCCCTGGCTATTCCCGGCACTTCTTCCAGCAGTACGTCTAGTAGTTCGGCCAGTTTTGCCGGTGGAGTGTGGGTTGGTGTGCCACCTCCCAGATGTAGCCATGAATGGGTCAGCTTACGTTCAACGTACTTCCCCACATTGCGGATCTCAGCTATCAGATGGTCCACATAGTTGCAAATCGTTTCTTCCTTACCAGTGATGAACGAATTGCAGCCGCAATACAGGCATCGCGATTTGCAAAATGGCAAGTGAAGGTATATTGCAATGGGTTTGCCACGTTGCACTAACGCATTCAGCCCTTGCAAATAATCATCTTTCGGGAAATGATTCTTCCAAACCGGAGCTGTAGGATACGAGGTGTAACGGGGACCGCGAACATCCAGTCTTTCCACCAGCTCGAAGATCTCATTTTCCGGGAGTGCCGGGACTACATGTTCGGTCATCCCTTTCCTCCGGACCGGATCTCATCGAGCATGATATGGACGTTGTCGATGGGTGTCATCCGCAGAATGCCATGTCCGAGGTTGAACACGTGGGGTCTGTCACCGACCTGGTCAAGTACATGCCGTGTTTCTCTGCGTATCGTAGCTTCATCACCGAGTAAAACTGTTGGATCAAGATTACCCTGCAATACTGCTGATTCACCGAACATCTCTTTGGCGCGGTTGATATCGATACGCCAGTCGAGGCTGATAACATCAGCACCCAGCTCGCCCAGAACTGGCAATAGATGAGCGCTGCTGCGGGCATAGTAGGTTGAGGGTATCCCAGCTTCACGCAGATGTGAGAATATGCTTTGCAACGGTTTTAGCAAGTGTGCCCGGTACTCGCGTTCAGTCAAAACTCCGGCCCAGGTATCAAATAGCTGCACCGCGTCCGCACCCGCTTTTGCCTGCTGCACGAGGTAATCTGCAACCATTTTTGCAAGCTGATCGAGAAAATCGTGGAACAACTCCGGGTTGGTGTACATCATACCTTTGATATTGGCGAAGGGTTCAGGTTTTCCACCTTCTATCCAATATGAAGCCAGGGTAAACGGTGCCCCGGCGAATCCGATCAACGCAGTCTCGTCAGCCAGTTCACGGCGAATCATTGAGATTGCTTCCAGTACTTCTGGCAGTTTGTCTGCCGCATCGAAGGCTCTGGCTTGCTTCAGATCATCCATGGTACGCAGTGGATTCTCGATCACCGGTCCGGGATTGAAGTCGATTTTCGCGCCCATCGGTTCGAGTGGTACCAGTATATCGCTGAATAGGATTGCAGCGTCGAACTTGTAACGTCCTTTATGCTGCATCGTGACTTCTCTCCTTTTTTCTGCCGTGTGACTAATCTCCAGGTCAGACTGCTTTTTGCGTACCTCCATGTATTCCTGATTATCATGCCCAGCATGCTGCAGGCCCTTATCACGTCTCGTGCTCTTTGTTTTGTCATTTT
>CAJVXH010000129.1 GCA_913009835.1 uncultured bacterium | reverse complement strand
TTTGTGTGCGTGTGGTGTGTTGTGTTCGATGTTTGGATTGTTGTTTGTTTGGTTGTGAGCTGTGAGCTGTGAGCTGTGAGTTGTGAGTTGTGAGTTGTGAGTTGTGAGTTGTGAGTTGTGAGTTGTGAGTTGTGAGTTGTGAGCTGTGAGCTGTGAGCTGTGAGCTGTGAGCTGTGAGCTGTGAGCTGTGAGCTGTGAGGGAAAAACAAACAAACTTCAATTGCCACGGACTTCAGTCCATGGCAATTTTAATCTCAAGACTCAAGACTCAAGACTCAAGACTCAGGATTCAGGACTTGAGACTTTCCTGTTGCCCAGCCAATCTCACCGTCTCCTCCATCGCCTTGCGGATACCCTTGCCCACATGCTTGATGGTTGGACCTAGCATATATGCGGGAGTTGAAACAACACGATACTCCTCATCCACCACAGCCTCGTCGACCTGGGCGATCACGTGCTGAGCACCCATCTTTTCGACAGCTTCCGCCGTTGCCGCATCACTCCCGATAGTCAACTTGACCTTCTTGCCATCATCACCAAACACTTTCGCCGCTATTACCGGTGCTATACAAATGAAGGCCATCGCCTTTCCGCTATTGTGGAAATCCAGTATGACGCTCTCGACATCTGAATCGACCGTGCAACCGGCGCCCTTGAACGCGAAGTCACAGAGATTCTTCGCCGCACCGAATCCACCGGGAAAGACGAGTGCGTCATAATCCGACGCCACCAGCTCACTCAATGGCAGAATCTCACCTCTCGCAATGCGCGCAGCCTCAACCAGACAGTTCCGCTCCCCTGCCAACTCTTCACCCTTGGCGTGGTCAATTATATGATGTTGTGGTTTGTCCGGAGCATAACACTGATACTCTGCCCCCAGCTCATCCAGATACAACAACGTAAGCGTTGCTTCATGAATCTCTGTGCCATCCATGGCGCCACAACCCGCCATTACTACCGCGACTCTGGACATTGGTATCCCCTCCTCCGTATCTGAAAGTATTGTACACACTCAATTGGAAGCTACATGCCCACGACATTCTTGTCATGGATCAGCCACAAGTTGCCCCTACGGGCTCCGCCAGCAGGGATGACCCGACGTTGGTCAGCCGCGCTTGACGAGCAAGCACGGGCATGAATCCAGAGTCGTATTGCCCATTGAAAACTTACGCAGATGCTAACGGAGGGTCAAGACGAGTGAAGATCAAAAATCACAAGACCGGGGGGAATTATTGCTGGATGAGAGCATCGGGTAGGCGATTCAGAAGAAAGGACGCCAGCAAACCCATCAGGACACCGCTTATTATGGCTGCCAGAAGGCTGGGCCCGGCAAAAATGAATAATCCGCCGTGCTGTGCAATTAAAATTGAGGCGATACCGAATTGCGTCAACATGTGGACGAACGCTCCCACCGCTGAGACACCGATCACACTCACATGTCGTCCACCAACCGAACGCACAAACGCCATCGCAGGAACCGAAACTATCGCCCCGCCCAATGAGAGAACAAATACCGGTGTCGCCCATGATCCCAGAAACAATGCAACCGTCAGAACACGAGCCACATTCACCAACAATGCCGAACGCCAGCCATATCCATACAACACAATAATTGCGGCAAGATTCGCTATCCCCAGTTTTGCCCAGGGAATCGGCTGTGGGATCAGACGCTCCAACCCTCCCAGCACTACTCCCACCGCCGTCCACAAAGCCAAGCGGACAAGTGTACGAGCTTGCCTCATCGTTGCCGTCTGGCTGTCCATTCTGCGCGAATGACTCATTTGCTACCCAGTGACCCCATCCACACCAGAACCCTCTTCTCCCCCATCAATCCGCACTACAACATGATTCGGCACACAGATCAACAGCTGTCCCTGCATGGTGATACGCCCCATACGAACACAAATCTTGTGCGGACACGCCGATTCCACTATCTCAACGCCGTTATCCTGAACCCGTACCAGGGTTTCTCCTATTGGGCCTTGTACTCGAATTTCAACGGGTTCATCCAGGGGGAGAACGGCTTCTGCCTTTCCATCCACCAGGACGATCGCAACTTCACCGCGAGGTACAGCCATTGAGGAGAGTGTGAGCAACACCGCCATCGCGACCAGCAAGGCCAGGACAATCCCATCACCCAAACGGAACCGCTGGCCAGATCTCATTTTATGGCCCGAGTCAATATTACCGATTTAGCGAAAAGGGACTGGTACTGGACGGTCGAAAATCCGACACTATTCAGCTCCGATACCATCCGCTCGATAGTCCAGAAATTGCGCGATGATTCTGATAGATATCGATACGCCTTGTATTGTCCGCTGACCGCCGCCCCGATCAAAGGGAGAATGTGGTGCAGGTATAATGTGACAAGCGGATTCCCGCCCCAACTACCCCCGGCTTGCGGATGAAACTCAAGGATGACTAAACGTCCACCCGGCTTCAACACACGCGCCACTTCATTTAAACCACGTCGCGTGTCAGCAAAATTGCGCACGCCAAAAGCAACAGTGACGCCGCTGAAATGATGGTCGGGAAAAGGTAAAGCTTCAGCTCGGGACAGTATCGTCGGGACTGTGTACCCAGGCGGTAGCTTGCGCTTGAGACCGTTCAATAATTCAATAGACGGGTCCGCCGCGAACCAATTGCTGGCCGGAGCGAACTTGAGACCAGCAAAAACCATGTCGCCACTGCCAGCCGCCAGATCCAGCCAGTTATCACGAGGCTGAGGTGAGGCGGCTCGCAACGCGGTTGCACGCCAACGTTTGTCCAGACCGAAGCTGAGTAAATGATTCAGCAAATCGTAGGTTGGAGCGATATGGTTGAACATTCCAGCGATTCGATGTGCCTGGTGAAGCACCTCTTCGTCGGCTGAGTGCATTATCATCGTAGTAAGACTAGCTTTCGTATTTCTGTTTTATCACCCACTTCAACCTGAAGAAGGTACGATCCACTAGCGTTTGTTTCAGTTGGCGTCCAGGAAATCCGGTGAGTGCCTGCCAACATTGATTCCTTGACCAGATCAGCAACCTTTCTGCCGAGCACATCGAAGACCGTTACTATCACCTGCTGGGGCATATAGAGATCAATCTCTATTGAGACGGTCGAATTAAAAGGATTCGGCCAGCCTTCGGAAACATCGAACTCCTGTGGCAGGGATAATTCATCTACCGCGTTCGTCAGGGCCTGCGAAGTCGAAAGAATCCACTCGTCAGGATCGAATTCATATGAAATGATCGGTGCGGAAAACCCTGTCAACACAATAGTCTGAACAGCCACCGGCTCGACCTCAGCGCGAACCATCGTCTCACGATAATTCTGAGAACTATCAGTCGTCTGTTCGCGAACCAGAATCGGAATTGGCGTGGAAAAATAAGGCGCGTTCGTCTGAGTCTGGTACAAAGTGAAGCTCAAACTGTACTCACCACCCACAATGCCGGTTTGGAAATCAGTGGCTATGTACTCCGGATAACCCTGGTCATACACCCACTCATTGAAGAAACTGTTCAGATCCATACCGCTGACTGTCTCCATCGCAGCCTGGAAATCAGGAGTTGAGGCTGATTCGTAGGCATGCTGATCAGCATAGTATTGCAGACCATCGAAGAACGCTTCATCCCCTACAACCCAGCGAAGCATATGCAATACCCAGCCCCCCTTCTTGTACACCGTGGTACAGAACATATGGCCATCAGGCGGATCATAGACCGGGTGGCGATTTGAGTTGTCGTGATTGAAAAATGATGATCTGAAACTCGCCATGGTGTTGCGACGGTCTTCAAGGGAATAGGATTCGGCCCAGAGTGCTTCGCAATAAGTGGCAAATCCCTCGTTCAGCCAGATATCGGCAAACGTGCGCGGACCAACCAGATCGCCCCACCACTGATGCGCCAGCTCATGAGCGACGATGTTCTCGTAAGCCCGCGTGCCACTCCTGGCGAGGTTATATCCAAATGTAGTCGCGGTCTGATGTTCCATCGCTCCCCAGCCATTGAATATCGCCGCCATCGACTGGTCATATTTCACGAACGGATACTCACCGAACAACGGTTCAAAATAGTCGATCATATCGTCGGTTTGACCAAAATCATACTCAGCCTGAGCTTGATACTGGGGCAGAATCCAATATGCGACAGGGGTATCGTTTACACCAGCCGGCCCGTCATTAACCACATTATATTCGCCTGCAGCCATGGACAACAGATACGTTGAGGTCTGCTCGTCGTTGGTCCAATTGTAGGTGTGTGTCCCATCACCGTTATCGATGATTGAATCGAGCAGACCGTTTGACAAGATCTTGTATTCGGTCGGCATGGTGATGTGCATCTCACTAGTCACCTTGTCAAACGGCAAGTCATAACAGGGCAACCATCGACGAGTGTCATATGGTTCACCAAAGGTGAAAATTGTGTTGGTGTAGAATGACTGACACATACCACCAGAGGCACCAGTGCCATATATCGTGCCGTCATAAGTCGTTTCGACGGTGAATTCGGCACCAGCCAAGATGAGACTCGCCGGAGTAACGGTGACAACCTCGCCAGTGTGGTCGTATGGAGCTGGGACTCCATTCACCAGCAACTCACTGATGCTGCAATCCTTGAGATGGAAATAGAAACTGGATAGATTTTCGTTCGCCTCCGCAGTCATCACCACGCGTCCATCGAACACCTCATTCGGACCATCCGGTGTCAGGTAGATATCCAGATTCAGTGAGTTGTAGGCGTGAGTGCTGTCATCATCGATGATATAGCCGCCTTTCTCAAACCCATCATAGGACTTCGCCTGTGAACAGGCATGCTCTTGCTCACCAGTCTGCGCCTCATCCACCAGACGCTGCACGAAATTCTGAAGCGGAGATTCAACCTGATCCGCCAGTGCTGACAACCCGGTCAACACTCCCGCCATCAAGAAAAAAACAATCAACAGTCTGCGCATATCATCACCCTGTTCTCAATGTAAAATCGTTCAACGTGATACTAACAAACACAATGCTTCAGGCCCTCGCTATTTCAGGGGGTGAAAACTCATTTAAGGAATACCAACTTCTGAAGTTCTGTTCTATCACCAGCTTCCACCTGAAGGAAGTAGAATCCACCAGCGGTCCCCTCCGCAGGAGTCCAGGATAGCCTTTGAGTGCCTGGCTGCATGATCTCATCCATAATTACAACCACCTCACGCCCCAGCAGATCGTACACCGTCGCACGAACCTCGCTCATGCGTTTCACCGTTATGTCAACCGATACCGTTGAGTTGAACGGATTCGGCCAACCATTTGAAACAGCGAATTGCCACGGCAACAGCTCGGTCTCATCGACTTTAGACTGATACTCCGAGGTGCAGAGAATCCACTCATCAGGATCGAACTCGAATGAATCTATCGGCATCTCGTAGCCGCTTAAAGTAATCGTCTGAGACTCAACAGGCTGAACCTCAGCCCGGACAATCGTCTCACGGTATTCAAGCGGATCTTCGGAGATAATCTCCCGCACCAGGATCGGTACCGGAGTGGAAAAGTATGGCGCGTTCTGCTGGATCTGATGCAGATCGAAACTCATCTCATACTCGTCCAGCACTTCATTCGTCTGGAAATTGGTCATCGTGTACTCTGGATAACCCTGGTCATACACCCACTCATCAAAGAATGCGCTCAGATCCATCTCGCTGATCGTCTCCATCGCGGATTGAAATTCTGGAGTTACGGCAGTGTCATAACCATGCTCATCGGCATAGTATTGCAAACCATCAAAGAAGGCTTCATCCCCCACCACCCATCGCAGCATGTGCAATATCCAGCCACCCTTCTTGTATATCGTGGGACAGAAAATATGGCCGTCGGGCGGGTCATAGATCGGGTGACGAGTCTCAGCATCATGGTCAAAAAACTGCTCCCGGTTGACTGCCAGCAATTGGCGCCGGTCTTCGATGGAATAGGATTCAGCCCAAAGCGCTTCGGTGTAGGTGGCGAACCCCTCGTTCAGCCAGATATTGGCAAAAGTGCGCGGACCGACATAATCCCCCCACCACATATGTCCCAACTCGTGCGCCACGATGTTTTCATAAGCCCGCGTGCCACTCCTGGCAAGGTTATATCCAAACGTGGTCGCGGTTTGATGCTCCATCGCACCCCAACCGCCGAATATTGCTGCCATCGCCTGATCATATTTGACAAAGGGATACACTCCGAACAACGGTTCAAAGTAATCGATCATGTCGTCAGTACGACCAAAATCGTATTCTGCCTGGGCTTGCCACTGGGGCAGAATCCAATATGCGACAGGCGTATCGTTGACTCCGGCTGGTCCATCATCAACTATGACATAATCGCCAGCGCAGATGGAGATCAGATATGTCGAGATCAACTCGTCGTTAACCCAATTATAGGTGTGGGTGTCATCGCCGTTGTCCACAACCGATTCGAGCAGACCGTTGGACAGAATATCGTATTCGGTCGACATGGTCACATGCATTTCGCTCGTCACCTTGTCAAAGGGCAGGTCGAAACATGCCAACCATCGACGCGTGTCGTAAGGTTCACCATAAGTGAAAATCGTGTTCGTGGAAGATGAATACACCATGCCACCATCCACAAACCCCGTGTAAATGACACCATTATAACTCGTTTCGACTGCGAATTCTTCACCGGACAGGATGGGGCTTGCCGGAGTAACGGTGACAACCTCGCCCGTGTGATCGTAGGGTGTTGACACTCCGTTCACCAGCAACTCAGTTATGCTGCAATCCTTCAGATGGAAGTAGAAGCTGGATAGATCTTCGTTCGCTTCCGCGGTCATCACCACCCGTCCTTCGAAAACATTGTTGGGATGATCCGGCGTTAAATAGATGTCCAGATTAAGCGAATCATAGCTGTGAGTGCTGTCATCGGCGATGACATATCCACCCTTCCCAAACCCTGAATAAGTTTTTGCGCGTGAGCAGGCGTTGCCATAATACTCAGAAGGGAGAGCTTCGTCCACCAGACGCTGCACAAAGGCCTGAACAGGAGATGCAGGCTGATCCGCAAAGGCTGAAAGCCCCGTCAACACTCCCGTCACGACAAACACAATAATCAGCAGTCTACTCATCATCGCCCCCATATCCTAGGCATAACAGTGGTTCAAAATGAAAAGATCACATGAGATCTTATTGGAAACACGCTCTTCGTTGATGTAAATTACTGTTTGAAGATTCAATTCATCCATTTTTCAACCGTCTTAATCAGGATGAATCGGTGAACATGCCCCGTCGAAATAATAAGATAACATACTCATGATGCAAACGCCTCACATCCGGCTCATGATTTTGATTATGCTGCTATTGCCTCCACTCGCAGTCAATGCATTGCTGCGCGAAAACCCTCGTGACCGGTTGGATCGTATCAGGCATGAAGTTGACAGCCTCACCGTAATAGTCCAGGATATGAGCAACACCGAACGTGATCTTAGCGATCGGATCCAAGCGCTCGATAAGCAAATCAACGCCCGTCAATCCCTGATCCGGGAATTGGATGTTCAACGCTCGAACGCCCAAGCCGAAGTCAGCAAACAGGATCGTCTCATACGCGCCCAACAGGCCGAGCTCGCCGATGTGAATGGAGAACTGTCCGGCACCCGTCAGGACATCGAGGATTTGCAAGCCCAGGTCGCGGCGCGGGCAGTGCACCTGTATAAGCAAGGTGATCGGCGAATACTGTCCTATGTTTTGAACGCCGAAAGTCCGGGCGAATTCCTCCAGCGACAGGTGTATGTGCGCAAGATTCACCAGCGGGATGAAAACAATCTCAGCGCCCTGGCAAAAGCGAAGAACAATTTGGAAGTAATTGCCAGTCGTCACCTTAATCTGATCGCATCACTGGCTGAATCCCGTACGGAAAAAGAAACCCAAGCGCGCCGTGCGGAGGTTCTACTGGCAGAAGCCAACACTGAGCGGGACCTCATAAAAGCCGACCGATCATCGTTGCAGGTGACCATCTCTGATCTACGAGTGAGCCGTGATGCCATCAACTCACACATTCAAACCCGTCGCAGCGCAATGGATGAAGTGCAGCAATGGATTGCCGCACTCGAACAGCAGCGTGTCACCGGCGGTGTGCAACAGGTGGGCATCAATTCCAACACTCAGGTCTTGATACGTGAAGTGCCCAAGTTTTCGTCATTCCCGAATGCCAAAGGACAGCTGCCCTGGCCGGTGGATGGTTCGGTGGTAACTTGGTTCGGAATGGAACGGAACTCCGATACTGGTACCATCACAGAGAATCCCGGAATTGATATCCAGGCTCGTGAGGGCTCCGAGGTGCTGGCGGTGCAGGAGGGGATCTGTACCAGAATTACCTACGTTCGAGGGTTCGGGAACACAGTGCTGATTTCCCATGAGGATGGGTATTACACTGTGTACGCGCACCTCGCCAACATATTTATCGGCGAGAATGAACAAATTGATGCCGGGCGGGTGATCGGGACTGTCGGCCAATCAGGCGGAGCAGAATCACCCCGGCTCCATTTTCAAGTGTGGCATAAGCAGGAAAAACAGGACCCCCTCACGTGGCTGAGCTCATAGACCTGCTGCGCGATGATGATATTCCGGACACCGGTGTCCGATTTAGTAACCTGATTGGACAGGAACGTGTCAGGGATGTTCTCACTCGCGCCGCAAACACCGGACGGATCGCGCACGCCTACCTCTTTCTCGGAGAAGATGGCAGCGGGAAAGAAGCTGCTGCTCTCGACTTCGCACGCATCCTTTTGTGCAAATCCGACGCGGAACGGCAAGGTGTCAACCGCACCAACCTGCCCTGCGAGAGTTGTGACAGCTGTGCTCAAAGTCGAAAACTGACGCATTCCGGACTGCGCCTACTCTTTCCCCAGCCAAAGCCACAACCGCCCAAAGAGAGTCAGGATGGAATCGACGCTGTTGAACAGTACTCAACTGCTCAGCGGAAACTGATGGACGCCGTCCTCGCCGCGAAGGTCGATGATTATTACGCAGACCTCGCTGTTTCCGGCGGAAATGAGATACTGATCGAGCATATTCGATCATTGCGACAGGAATTCCGCCTCACCTCCTATTCCGGTGGCTGGCGAATCGTACTCATCAGCCAGGCGGACAAACTCCGCGTACAGGCTGCCAACGCCTTCCTCAAGTTGCTCGAAGAACCACCTCCGAACGTCGTCTTTATCCTTACTTCATCGCGGGAATCACGCCTGCTCCCGACTATCCTCTCACGCTGCCAAGTGTTGCGCTTCTCGCGCATTGATCGGGAAACATTGCGATCAGAGCTGATGACTCGTGTTAAGGTAAACGAAGCCAAAGCTGAAGCGGCAACACGTCTGGCGAACGGTTCATGGAAGCGTGCAGTGGAATGGGCCAGGGGTGACCCTTCAAAAGAGACCGCCAAGGTCGTCGAATTGATGCGAGACCTGCTGCGCGGTGATCCGGGCAAGATTGACCAGCTAGTGGATTTCTGGGGCGCAGCCGCGCGTTCGGGTTCATTCGCAGGCCTGCTCGAGAGAATGTCATTATGGATGAGAGACGTGCAGCGCTACGATGCTGATCCCGGCTCAGTTTCCGAGTTTGATTGGGATGAACATCTTATTAAATTCGCTTCCTTCACTGAAGGCCGACATTTTGAGGACGCTCTCGCCGCGATTGATGAAGCAAGGCTGGATATTGAGCGTCACGTACAGACATCCCTGATCGCTCACAATCTGTTCTATCAGCTCCGCCGGGTGCTTTTCTCCCAGGCTGCCAATCAGGCTTGAATCGTACGATCTGGAACCGTCAAGGAACACCCATGCAACTGGTTGAAATAGAATTTCGCAGTCGAAGGCGCGTTATTTACAGCAACCCGGAGGAATATCCACTCTCCCATAAAGACGCTGTAATCGTGCAGGCTGACCGAGGTATTGACCTCGGATATGTGAACCTCGTCAATGAACAATTCGAGGAATACAACGCTAGCTGCCTTGAAGAAGGGCAGGAGACGGAATCCGTTATTCGCCTGGCGAAGCCGGAAGATTTTGAACGATTCAATGAGAACACAGATCACGAAAAAGAAGCCAGAGTTTTCTTCAAGCAGGAAATTGTACGTCTGGAGCTGGTAATGAAGCTGGTAGAAGTCGAATGCCAGCTTGACCAGATCGGAAGAGCGTCGTGTAGGGAAAGAGTGTAGATCTCGGTGGTCGCCGTATCATTAAAAAAAAAAAACAAAAACAAAAAAAGAAAAACAAATATCAAGGGATAGATCGGAAGATCGCAAGACACGACTACCACTACGGATAAATCAA
>CAJVXH010000128.1 GCA_913009835.1 uncultured bacterium | reverse complement strand
CCCGAGATCTACACTCTTTCCCTACACGACGCTCTTCCGATCTAAGCAATGAGAAGGCTCAGTTTTTCTCGTTAGGGCTCGCATCGGAGGCGTGACTCTCACTCGCAAGCAATCCGTCAGCGGCTTTACGCTATTACAGGTATGACAATTGGTCAATGCTTACGTCTCATGGAGAGTGATTCCACACCCATAGTCTCCATGTCAGCGAAGAAACGATCTGGTTCGGGCAGCATCGCCATATACTGAGCGCCCGGCTGTGACAGTGATCCGTCCAGCAATTGCATCAAGTAGGCGACGACCGGGATGGCGGTGAAATCGTAAGCATCGTCAAGGGTGATAGCCAGGTGGATGGATTCACGTCCGTCCTCAGTTTCACCGGCAGCATCCAGCTGAAGTATTGTCCCATACGGCGGTTTCGGGAATTTCTGTGTGCTCCATGCGAGCATTTTCCCCCACATCTCATCTGGAACCATGGGCAGCATTTTCAACCCACCGAACATTATCGGCCCGATAACATAATTGGTGATCGGATTGAATCCACCTATGGCGAAACTGAGCTCGTTCAGGGATGGGATGCTTGGTGGAAGGGTGTAGATTTCGTCGAGATGCATTGGGGAAACGTACTGTTCACCTGCTCCGAAGGCGAAATTCACCTTTTTGTATGCGTCTTTAGACCAGGTGCTTAACTCATCCCATGATCCGTCACGGAATCTCTTCGGTTTGTAGTCCCGTAGGGCATCAATCAACTCCGGGATGCCGCTGGTCACTGGCAAACCCTCTTCCGGGTTGAGCCATGCGGACACACGTGCTTTCTCAAGGTTGGGAATGTGTTTGGCAGCCCAACGTACCATCACCGCAGGCAGTCCGGGATGGAATCCGCCTTGTGTCGCGAAGGTGAGTTCTGCCTGTTTGATCGGTTTTTCGAGGGATAGGATAGTCTCATGCTGACTGGAAGGAAGTTGCAGATCCACCCAGTGCGCTCCGGCTGCGATAACAGCCTTTGCCAGGATGAGTAACGAGATCGCGTCTAATGCCGGACCTGCTTGAATGAACACGTCAATACTGGTGAAAACCCTGGCGAGTTCGTCCGTCTCCAGGCGGCTCAGTTCGACACCGACAACCCGTTTATTATCGGCGTCTTCGTTGAGCTTATCGGCGAGATCGAGTGCCTTCTCGAGTTCACGGCTTGAAACGATG
This sequence comes from uncultured bacterium, assembly GCA_913009835.1. Taxonomy (GTDB): domain Bacteria; phylum Electryoneota; class Electryoneia; order Electryoneales; family Electryoneaceae; genus BMS3BBIN04. Next base: position 9,150 of record CAJVXH010000128.1, on the reverse strand, counting down.
AGTCCGCACTCGGTGTGCTTGAGCAGGTAGTTGCAGATGGAGCGTCCAGCGTACCCTGTCGCTCCGAAGATGAAGATGCGTGATGAGCTCATGAGACCCCCGTATTCGATCTTCAAAGATACAACATCTGAGACGTTTCACCGTTATGCTGAATCGATGTTCCGTCCGCTCTCGGTTGAATCAGCAATCGCGGAGGGTGATGCTGAATTCCATGCATAAACCAGGGACAGACCCCTATTGATTGTGATGAATGGTGCGAATAATAGGGGTCTGTCCCTAGTTTATTCCATGCGGTCTAATACCACGAAGCTTGCTGCCGAGTAGTTCATTCTGAGGGCGAGTATTCATCATCATCGAGGTTAACAGGCACGAGATCGTGTCGGCCACGGTCATTTATCTTCAGGTGACCAGCCTTCAAGTTTTGAAATGGAGAGTGTTCGAATATCATCAGGTAATCGTTCGCCGCAGCTTCGTCCAAGTGAGATTGTTTGTACGTCATCGTCTGTAACGGGTACAGGTCATACGCCATTACGAATGGAACCGGCAGATGGCTGACGAGTGGGATGAGGTCACCGTTGTAGACTGCGGTGTGGGCGCCGGATTTAACGAATATCACTTGATGATGCTTGGTATGACCGCCAGTAACACGTACCGAGATTCCCGGCAGGACTTCCTGGTCGCCGTCGATGAATTGCAGTTGGCCGGATTCAGTGAGGGGGTTCAGGTTCTCAGGTTTGTAGCTGCGACGATCTCGTGAATTGGGATTGTTCGCGACTTCCCATTCACCTCGTTGCGCGAAATAGGTTGCATTCGGAAACTGAGTTTTCAGCTGACCATCGTTGTCGATATATGTACCTCCGCCGGCATGATCGAAGTGCAGGTGAGTGTGGATAACGTGGGTGATATCTTCCTTTTTCATGCCAGCACGTTCGAGGTCAGAGATCAGGGTTCGCGGTTTATCGATTGCGAACATGGCAGCCTCTTTATCGCTCCATTTGCCGCCACAACCAGTATCTATAAGAACGTTTGCATCACCCGTTTTCACCAACAGACAGTTACAATTGAGGGCAATGCGGTTCTGCTCATCGGGTGGGTCGGATTTAGCCCACATAGCACGCGGCACCACCCCAAACATTCCGCCACCATCCAAGCGGAATCCTCCATCTTCGATCAGGAACAGCTCCATGTCACCAAATTTCATCTCTATCCTCATGATTTTGTTACGCTAACTTGGGGTCTTCAAGAAAGGGGCTTTATTCGTTTGATGCCGGCCCGCTTCAATAGTTTTGCCTCCGATATAATGGAGGAAACAGTAACGCAATCGTACATTGCATCGTCAACTATAAGTACCACTCTGCATACTGATCTCATTGATCGAGGGTTTCATGGGTTCACGGACACCTGTAAACATACTAATCCTGGCGTTGATGCTCGGGATTGGAGTGAGTTGTTCCCGACAGCAAACGGTTGATCTGATACCACTTGAAATTCTGTTCGGCAACCCGACCCAGATCCAGGCACGAATCGCGCATGATGGTTCCAACATCTCCTATCTCGCCCCATACGAAGGTGTGTTAAACATCTGGCTGAAGGGGAAGGATGGGGATCGAGATCATCGCCTGACCAACGATAAGGGGATGGGCATACGTTATCACATGTGGATGTTCGATAACGAGCACATTCTCTACATCCAGGACAAAGATGGTGACGAGAACTGGGGTGTACATGTCGTCAACGTGAACACCGGTGAAGAACGCCTGCTAACACCAACCGACGACGAGGTTGATCATAGTGTACGTGCTGAATTGTACGCTACGGATGAGGACGAACCGACTATAGCCCTGATCGGCTTGAACAAACGGGATGAACGCATTCTTGATGTCTACCGTCTTGACGTTGTCACTGGCGATCTCCAGTTGATCGAAGAGGGAACCGAATCATCGTACAAATGGGTAATTGACAATGATTTGAATGTTCGTGGATATATGCATTCGAACTCGGATGGCGGATCGAGTCTGTTCCTTCGCGATGGCAACGAAGGACCGTTTGAGGAAGCAATCGTCTGGAAGTCAGAAGATGAGATGGCCTCCGGCCCTGTCTGGTTCAAGGAAGACAATCGCATTCTATATCTGTTGGACAGCCGTGGACGGAACTCAGCTGCGCTTTATGCTTATGACACCTTAATCGGTGAGCAGGAGCTGCTGGCTGAAGATTCGATGTATGACGTCACCTATCTGATGATGCACCCGGTGACCAAGGAAGCCCAGGCTGCATTGGTCATGCGTGAACGTAGCGAATGGATTCCGCTGGATGACGATATCAAGGAAGATCTTCGCCGCTTGTCTGACAACGCTCGGGGTGAAATCTGGATAACTGCCCGAACAATGGACGACAAACAATGGATCGTCTATTATGGCGCTGACAATGCGTCTGGGGTTTATTACCTGTATTACCGTGAAGAGAATCGTTTCGAGAAACTGTTTGACACCTACCCCGAACTCGCTGATCTGCCACTGGTGACCATGCAGCCGATCTCATTTACTGCCAGTGATGGGATGGAATTGCATGGATACCTCACCCTTCCCTCGAATGCTGAAAAGCCCGTACCGTTGGTATTAACCGTTCACGGCGGTCCATACGCTCGCGATCATTGGGGTTTTGATGCGGATGCTCAATGGTTGGCGAACCGTGGTTATGCCTGCCTGCAGGTGAACTTTCGCGGATCAACCGGATATGGAAAAGAGTATTTGAATGCCGGAGATCGTGAGTGGGGCGGTCGAATGCAGGATGACCTCACCGATGCTGTAGCCTGGGCCATTGACCAGGGTATCGCCGATCCTGAACGTGTAGCCATTTTCGGTGCTTCTTATGGCGGTTATGCAGCTCTCTCTGGCGCAGCCTTTACTCCGGATCTTTATTGCTGTGCGATTTCACTGGTCGGACCATCCAATCTGGTAACATTCCTCAGCTCTATTCCGCCCTACTGGGCCTCATTCCAAAAGGCTTTCGACATTCGTACCGGACGTTTGCCCCGTTATGAAACCGGGGAGATGGCCGGTCTTCCGAAAGCGGAGGCGGACTGGACAGAGCAGGACAAGGCTGACATAGAATTCCTGCGCAGCCGCAGTCCCTTGTATTCAGTTGACAATATTCGCATTCCAATGTTAATCGGGCAGGGTGCGAACGATGTCCGTGTTAAACAGTCTGAGAGTGAGCAGATTGTGAAGGCTTTGGAGTTACGCGGAATTGATGTTGAATACGCGCTGTATCCTGATGAAGGACACGGTCTGAACATACCGGAGAACCGGATAGACTTTTTCCTTCGTGCAGACGCGTTCCTGGCTCAGCATCTGGGGGGAAGAGCGCAGAAGAAGTAGGCTGAGACTGTGAGAAAGTGATAAACCAGTTCCGCTTTGAACCCTAAGCCTCAAGGTACCTGCTATTTCACCAATGTCAGTTTACGAGTGAGTGTCTGATCATTGCTGTTCAGCTTCAGGAAATAGGTGCCGGACGATAGGTCGGAAGCGTCGAACAGCAATTCATGTTCGCCAGCGGTGACCATCCGGTCATGAAGAACCGCGACCTCACGTCCGAGCAGATCAAACACCGTCACCCGCACTTCGCCCGGTTGAGTGAGCGAATAACGCACTGTCGTTGCTGCGTTGAAGGGGTTCGGATACGCGCTCAATGTTGCGTAGGTCGCAGGTTGAAACACCCACACATCTTCACCCACAGCAGTAGTCGGATCATCCAGATATGCCAGACCAAAACTCGTATCCACCCACAGACGGTCACGCCACGGGTCGTAAGCGACATCTATCCCAACTTCGCCGTGATAATCTCCCGGCAGCACGACCTCCTGCTCCTCCCAGGTCCACCCCATGTCATGAGAGATGGAGAGATAATGCGAATAGTCGCTTGCCGCTATTATGAAGGTGTCGGCGGGCGTTGAAACAATGTCCCAGTTGATGATACCCAGTCGGAAGAAATAATCCCAGATCTCACCCCGTTCCTGCCAGACTCCTGCCTCATCAAGCGCCCAACACCTATTGCTCGAACGGACATACAAGGCATCGTCCAAGCTGAGAATTGTGGTAGGAAAACCAGTGATTATGTTGTACCCGTCAGGGAAACCCAGCGGCTCCCACGTTATTCCAATATCGCTGCTACGATACAGATCATAAGGTGAATTACTGTTCAGCAGGAAAATACTACCGTTCGCTTCACATTGGTTAAAGAATGGAAATGGTACATCCCTTTCTTCCCAGGTCTCGCCCAGATCAAAGGAATACCAAAGGACATCGTTGTTATTCTCTCGACCCACCAGCACAAGACCTGAATCCGTTTCGACATCGAATACCTCTTGTAAATAGGTCAGAGGAGTTTCGTTTACAGTCCAGGAAACGCCGTCATTGTCAGACATGAGAATATTGCTGATGGATGTATTTGTCGAAATATCTGTGACTCGTGAATTGATCAACAGAGTGTCAGGAGGGTAACATATGGAATATGTACTTAATGCATGATCAACATCGGCACCGATCCATGGGACCGGCTGAAAAACAGTTGCATCATCCGACGCATAATACAGGGGAGGCCTCAAACCGCCCTGAATCACACCTCCTTCCCCTACCGTCAGCGTATTCCATCCCCTGCTAAAACAGCCAAGCTGAGGAGTGGGAACTGGTTGCCATGTATCGCCATGATCTATCGACTTGTAGATGCCATAATGCTGTAAGAGAATATAGAGATGCCCGCTATAAGGGTTGCGGTACATGTTCATCACTGCAGTTGGAATCTCCGGTAATCCCCGCAACAAACGATGCCAAGATTCCCCGTGATCATCTGATTCCCAGACTCCATAATCCAGAGCCCCTCCGATGATCAGCCGTCCCGGATGCTCAGGAACAGCCCGCACCCTGTAGAGATTTATTCCTTCCGGCAATCCCCTGTCATCTGTCCAGGCCCAGGTTTGGCCCCTGTCTTCAGATCGAAGAATTGGCGGGTAGGGATTACTTGAAGCGCTCCCAGCCAGAGCATACAGGTTATTTCCGGCTCCCATTATAAGATCTTCGATTCCTCCAACTTCATCGTCAGTCATATCCTCAATGGGGAGAATACGTTGCCAATTGTAGCCACCATCGTATGATGCCAGAACTCCACCAACCGTATCGGGACCGGGCGGCCAAACATCGGAACCCCAGGAACCGTACAAATACACCGTGTCTGGATGAACACGACTGAAAAGCCCTCCCCTGAGTCCGCATTCCAGGGGATTAAGATCAATCACCTCCCAGGTCTCACCGTTATCATGACTTATGCAAAACCCTGATTGGCGATTATAGTAAGCCCGATCCGGAAGAATAAAGGTCGGATCACCGCCAAACGAAATGTTATCGATTGAATCAGGCCAGAATTCGTTAACGACATAGGTAAAACTATCCCAGGTGATTCCACCGTCATAAGAATGAAACTCACTTGTGGGATGAAGTTCTGTGTCATGCATAACTGTGTTTATGATCAATGTGTCTGCAGCCGAATCCATCGACAAGAAATCACGTCGAGAGTTTATTCGGAAAATCGTAGCCTCTGCCAAGCGCTCGTTAATCTGCTCCCAGCTTTGCCCGCCATCGTTTGTCAGCCATATCCCTCCATTGCCATTTATCGAAAGCAATATACGATTGCCCAGTGAATCTGTAGCAATTGACATTGGTGTTGGCGAACCTTCGATTACCGATTGCCATTCGCCGTTTGATACGCTACAAACCATCAGCAGGACTATCGAAATAAATTGTATTCTCATCGTTTGATCTCCTGAAATAATCAGGGCGACAACCTCTCGATTGCCGCCCGATGTTGAAAATCAAGGAGCCAATGAAACTAGCAGATCAAATTGGCCGTAACCTGTAGTCGCAGCGCTATCCCAGGTCAACTGTTGATAGCTATCTTCAGCCGATTCCTCAGTGAATGAATCTATGAGTTCGTCTCGCCACGGGTCTGCAACCCAAGTTCGAGCGATTTGCGTTACAAGTGTTCCGCGAAGCGTGCCATCGGAACTGTTTCTGACCGCACCTTCGAACAACAAATCCACTGGGTCAGAAGTTGCCGTGTCAATGAAGTACGGGATTTCGCAAACCTTAATCGTTTCATACCACGGCAGTATAGGATGTTCGCCCCACGGTAGTAGATCCGGATACACGTCTGCTCTGAGTTCACCCGGTACAGCCAGGAAGAGCATCACCATCATCATCAATGGTACGAGGTACATCACTAGTCGTTTCATAACTTTCTCCGTTTGAAAGATACAACTGAATTCCGCGTCCATCATCGTATCGAACGCAACAAGACTTCTAATAGGCGCCTGTATATAACCTGAAAGCTATTTCTCCTAAATGCAAGTCTTAATGATAAAAATCTCTAAATAATTGATGTCAGGAGAGTAATCGCAAAAAAAACTGACAAACACAAAAACGCGATGATGAATCATCGCGTTTCAGATCTGCATATTTCGTCAACAGTTGACTTTTGATTATCCCTGCGAACCGCCAAAAAGACGGCGGGTCACAGGGGCATGTCACACGGCTGAGTTAAATGGATAACCGGATGCGAGCAAGCACGGGCCTGTCTTCTCCTGACTCCAGTCTCCAGACTCCAGATTATTTCAGCAACATCACCTTCTTAACCGAGCTGTGTGGTCCAGCAGTGACTCGAACGAAGTACACTCCGGACGCATGCCCGGTCGCATTCCAGACCAGACGATGATATCCAGCCTGTCGATTCTCATCAGATACGAGCCGTGTGACTTGCCGTCCCAGCAGATCGTACACGGCGACAGTCAGTTTAGCCTGTTCCGGCAGCGCAATCTGGATAGCTGTTGACGGGTTAAACGGGTTTGGCCACGGTGGCGAGACCTCGAACTCGGTCGGTATCAATGAAAGCCTCTCCCCTACTTCCAGCAGATACGATGCATGGAGTGAAGAATCAGATTCACCACCAGCATACATCGCAGTCACCCAATAACCGGTATCGGGGACGTAGGGAATATCGTCGGCTAAGGTGAGATCGGCAGTTTCGCCTATCATGATGCCGTTCTTGTAAACTCGATAGAGTCCCAGGAACTCATCAATCTCATCATCCTGTGATGGTTCTGCCCAATAGATTGAAGCGCCATTCTCAAAGTTGCCGTTCAACTCTTCGTAGTAGACTTCAATTGGAACGTCCAGTCGAGTCAGGGTCACTGGCGGAATTGTCAACAATCCGCCTTCGGGCAGTTCAACCGCGATCATGCGCGACTCATACCCTTCCAGTTCAAAATCGACAACCGCGAAGCCGGGGAACAGATCCTCGAACAGGAATTCACCCATCGCTTGTATGGAGAAATCTCCGACGGTGATCGTGACTTCAGCTTGGGGGTCTTCCGGATCAAGGGCAACACTTCCTTCCAGGTCAGCGACTGGACGGTAGAAGTAGATGGCCGACTCATCACCAACCGGGTTTGCTCCTACGCTGTAAGTACCGTCATTGACGATGGTGATACCGATGGTTTCGCTTTCGTCCTCAATACCGACACCCGCTTCGGCTAAATCGTTCACATCAGCGTATTGGAAGAGTAAATGACCCCAGTCGCCATGTTCCGGGAAAGCCTGCTGGTCATAGAGAATGACCTGGAAGGTTTCGCGAGTGGAAGGATCCGGCCACTGGCGGCTGTCGTACCACTCAATGATAAACCGTCCTTCTTGTGCATCGTCGTAGTAGGAGAGGTTCGTTTCTTCCGCGCGAAAATCTTCCCAGAACGGGGCGACTGTCGCAGGAGGTCCATCAGGATTTGGCAATGGAGAATTTGAGAAGTCTGCCGCTTCAGCCGGATCGAGATAGCTACGATCTCCAAAGCTGAAGAAACCGTTCTCGTTGGCTGTGATATCTGTGTAGACGGAATCGTAGTAAGCGAACTCGAACGGCAACCCGATCACCACTGGTGTTTCTTCGTTGGGCAACTCGACGCGTATTCCCGGGCCACCCTCAAGCGGGTCAATGGCTACCCACTCGTATACCGGAGCCATTGGGTGATCATCAGTATCCTGTACAGCCAGATAGCCGAATCCATCGGGCCCGACGGTGTCTTCTGCCGGATCATATGGTGTGAGATCAACCACCGCCGTTTCGTCCGGCTCGAGGAAGACCACCTGTTGATCACTCAGTCCAGATTCTGCGACCCGGATTGTCAGCAGTTCATTCGCCGGGAGTCCGTTGAGTTCGTAAAATCCTTCCAAATCAGATATACTGGTTATGGAGGGCAGTTCCACCACAGATACGGTCACATTCGGCCATGGACTGCCGCCTCCGGGGATGAATACCGTTCCGTTTACATTGGCGGCACCGCCCGGATGCATTTCAATAAACAGTACGGCAGAACCATCGCCATCTTCGATTACCCAGGCATGCTGTTGTTGGTAACCGGTTGCCGTAATCTCCATCAGCGCATCTTCTGTCAGCAGTGCGTACATCAGGAATCCGCCATTGTCGTCTGTTGGGACTCCAACATCTCCCGATGCTAAAAACACACGAACCTGCGCGTTCGCAATCGGCGTGCCTGTATCAGCGTCTACAACCGTTCCAGAAATGGAAGTCAAACCTTCGACGAGCGGAACATTAGCGGCGACACCAAATGTTTGTGGTCCTGCTGGAACGTCCGAACCGTTCACAGTGAGTGTCCATTCACCGGGAACAGGATTGAGGACACGAACCTGTTCGACGTTGTCCAGGGTGTTGACGCCGAGTGTTGCTGGCGAGGATGGGTTGGCCGGATCCATCACGAATGGTGAATAGTCAAAGCTCGTGGGATCGGTAAGGGTCATATCCAGATCATTGACCAATGCGACCAAAGGCAGATACCCGGCTGGTGCATCTGACCAGGAGATGGTAACCATCAGTTCTTCGAGGCCAGATCGGAAGAGCACACGTCTGAACTCCAGTCACACTGATATATCTCGTATGCCGTCTTCTGCTTGAAAAAAAAAACACTATTTTTCTTCTTTCTTTTTTCTCTTTTCTCTCTTTCTCTTGTTCTCCTATTTCTCCTTTGTTCATTTTCCACTCCACTCTCCGTGTGCATAACATCGCTAGCATACTTCATATATGACGTTATCGCGC
>CAJVXH010000127.1 GCA_913009835.1 uncultured bacterium | reverse complement strand
CTCATGAGTTGTGGCGTGGTGGTTGATTTTTTTTTTTTTTTTTGTCTTTCTTTTTTTTCTTTTTTTTTAATGATACGGCGACCACCGAGATCTACACTCTTTCCCTACACGACGCTCTTCCGATCTCGATTATCGTCAAGGATGGACAGCCCTTCATGGCGGTCGGTGCGGCGGGCGGCCCGAAAATTATCACTGCCACCTTGCAGACGATACTGAACGTCATTGATTTCGATATGGACGTTAGTGATGCTGTCGCCGCACCCCGTATCCACCACCAGTGGTCGCCGGACTATCTCTATGTTTCAACCGAGATCGCGCCGGACGTGGTGCATTTGCTCCGTCAGATGGGGCATTCGGCGGTGCATTATACGCCGGGTTCAGTGGTTCAGGCGGTGATGTTCGATCCGGAGACGGGTCTGTATTTCGGTGCTGCCGATCCGCGCTTCATCGGGACCGCGAGGGGAGTTCGATAAGGCAGGTATGAGGTATGAGGTACGTAGCCCGGGTTCGCTGAACCCGGGGTGTGGATGTAGTAAGAGACGAGAGACGAAGGACGAGAGACGTTGAGTGTGTCATCCTGAGCGAAGCGAAGGATCTAGCTAACGAGTATCGAGCAGGGTGGTGTTATAGAAGGATGACCCCTCATGCTCGTCATCCTGAACGAAGTGAAGGATCTCTCTTTTCGCTTGAGAGGAATCATGGGCCATTTTCTCTGGTAAATATCCTTTTTTTTTGTATGCGGCGTGCATTTGCCTGCAAACTGTGCTATGTTAAAGTAGAACCTATCGATAATATACGGGGGAGTAGAATAATGAAGACGATCATTCGAGCAACTCTTCTCGCGATCTGCACGCTGATTTTAACCATTCCATCCATCGCTCAACCACCGGATGTGTTGTGGACTCGCACGTTTGGAGGGCATGGATATGATTATGGAAAAAGTCTTTGTGAGACACATGATGGTGGAATTGTAACGGTAGGAACATATACACAAAATGATCAGAATATGGATATCTGGCTTATTAAGACAGATATTGATGGCAACGAATTATGGGCTCAAATGTACGATGCAGGGGGAAGCGAGCAAGGTTCTTGTGTTCGCGAAAGCATGGATAATGGATTCATTATCGCTGGAGTCAAAAATACCTCTGGATTAGTGATCAAGACGGATCACAACGGCGATGAGGTCTGGAGGATCTTATTCCAGGCAACTTACCAAGTTACGTTATCAGGTGTCATCCAGACAGCAGATGGCGGATATATCATCATCGGTTATGAGGTGGACCTTGACCCCCGAGATTGGGATGAACTTATAGTTAGGTTGGATTCCGATGGCAATCAAATATGGCGACATGCCTATGGAGGAGAGGAAATTGGCTATGGAAGTGATGTCCTCGAGACAGCTGATGGCGACTATGTCGTTGTGGGCTTTACTGAATCTTATGGAACTGGGAATGGTGATTTATGGCTGTTTAAAACAGATTCCGAAGGTAATGAATTATGGAGTAGAACTTTCGCAGGAGAAATGCATGGGCGCGGAGATAAATTATGTCAAACAAGTGACGGTGGTTTTATCATAGCGGGAACTAATTTTGATATCGCAATGGAGGCTGACACCTGGCTGATCAAGACTGACTCAGACGGGAATGAAACATGGAATCAGAGTTATGGAAGTGAAGAATACACTGAGAATGGCAATAGCGTAGTTCAATCTTCTGATGGGGCTTACATCATCTTGGGAAGCATAAGTATTGGAGGCATCGATAATGATATATGGCTGGCAAAAGTCGATCAGCAGGGCAATTTGACGTGGCAGTTTGTCTTCGATGGGGTTGATGATCAATATGGATGGGATGTTATACAGACTATGGATGAGGGGTACTTGTTTACTGGGTACACAGGTTTACTTTCTGCACTCAGCACGGATTTATTGTTTGTCCGTCTTGCAGCCGATGGAACTGAAGTAACCGAAGACATCACATCAATCCCATCAGAATATCTGCTGGAAGACATCTACCCCAATCCCTTCAACCCAACCGCAGCCATTTCTATTGCTCTGCCCGCACCCTCTGAAATAAAAGTAAGCGTATTCAACACTGTCGGTCAGGAAGTCGCTGTTCTGGCGGACGGGCAGTATGCTCAAGGCTACCAGCAACTCACATTTGATGCGTCCGGCTTATCCAGCGGGATTTATTTCGTTCAGGCGAATGTGCCAGGTCAAATGAATGAGATGCGGAAGATTGTGTATTTGAAGTGAGTCTGTTAAGGCAGTCATCCTGAGCGAAGTGAAGGATCTAGCTGACGAGTACAGAGCAGGTGAGTGCGTAGAAATATGTGTGGCCGCGTAGCAGAATTAGTCGCAAACAAGAACATGCGCAACCGTATTCTACGCACAATCATTATCGTAAATGGGTAGTAGATTCTTCACTGCGTTCAGAATGACGCACTCTTTCACTTTCATTTCTCGTATCTTCCATCTCGTCTCTGATTCAACGACACCCCGGGTTCAGCGATCCCGGGCTACCCGTTTAGTACCTTCCCCTATGTCCGTACGATACGATCCCAAATCCGACACGCTCCGTCTGTCCGTCACTGACCTGGTCCGTGAACGTCGCGCCGCATCTCCTGCATCGGCCGGGCCGCAACGCAGCCAGTTGGGCCGGGAAGCACACATCCTTCACGCTGAGGCACAGGCGTCAATCCACGACAGCTACGAGCCCGAGGTCGGGGTATCGTTGAAGTTGAGGGTGACGAATGGAACGGTCTACCTCAACGCACGCATCGACGGCGTCTGGGTTGAGTCTAGTCGGACAATTCTCGAGGAAGTGAAGCTCAGGCCGTTGGGTATGGCGGAATTGCCCTTACCCGGCGACCGCAAGCAGTTATTCCTCTACCTCTGGATGTGGGAGCAGTTGCATCCGGACGATCTTCCCGCCAGCGGTCAACTCACCTATCTCGACCCGTTCTCGGGCGGCGCTGAATCATTCCCATACCACGAATCCGCCTGGCCTGTAGCAAACCTGCAATCTGAGATCGAGCAGCGTCTGGCGGCGATTCTGGAGTATGAACGGAAGGAGGCCGCGCGTCTCGCGGAACGGGCGACGCACGCTGACGAGATTGTATGGCCCTTTGACGAACGCAGACCGATGCAGCAGGAGATGGAGGACGCTGTCGTGTCGGCGTTGTCGGAAAAACAGCATCTGGTTCTCGCGGCTCCGACGGGTTCGGGCAAGACCGCGCCGATATTGCTCAGCGCATATCGGGAGTGTGTGCGCAATGGTTGGCGGTTGGCGTTTGCGACCTCCCGCACCGCTCAGCAAGCTGATCGGCTGGCGTTGATCGAGCGAGCGATTCCGGAGACAGCGCGTGGTCGGGTTGTCCTCCTCGGTTCGCAGGAGCGGCTGGGCGCGTTACCTCCGAACGAACGTGGCGATGACGAGATCGATCCATACGCCGCACCAGCCTGGTTCCGTGCTCGTCTTGATGATACGGGTACGATCACTCCTGAGGAGACGAAGAATTTGGCTGGTTTGCATGACGTGGACGCCGGCGTGTTGCAGAGCGCCTTCGCAGCTCAGGCGGATGTACTCGTTGGCGACATGAACATGTTCATCAGCGGCGGACGGCGCGCAGGTTGGTTTGAGCAGGGCAAGTACGCCCGTCCGACGGTGTTGTTGCTCGATGAGGCGCATTCGCTGGTAGATCGAGTCCGTGATCAGCACGCTGGCGTGATCAGCATGAGTGACATCGCCGCCATTGCGGACGAAACCAGTTTCCTCGCCGCCAGCTGGAGTGATGAGCTAATGTCAGCCTTGAATATGTTGGCGCAAGAAGTTGATCAACGGTTGAAGGATATTGGCGAACGGGGCATCTCGCACGAGCGTTTTGATGCGGATGACCCGTCCTTCTCAGCGTCGCTGGCTCGAATCAGCCTGCTCGCTCCGGCGATGATGGCGGCGGGTTCTTCGCATGAAACACGTGAAAAACTGCGTCGTCTGTTGCGCGCATCTTCGGCTGCCAGTGAGGCGAAATCGTTCGCGGCTTACGTTGATACGATGGCTGGCACTGTGAACTGGGAGTTGATGAACACCGCGCAGGTGTTACGTCCGGTGTGGGATTCATGCCGCACCGCTGTCCTGTTTTCCGGGACTCTGTCGCCTTTGGAGCTGACGGTCAAGGCTGCCGGTCTGCCGGTCGAGCAAACCGATCAGATCAGCCTGTGTTCACCGATTGACAGCTCTTCCCGGCGGGTGATACGGTATTGCGGTCTGGAAACGACCTATCGTAAGCGTGAGGAAACGTTGCCAGCATTGTGTGAGCTGCTGGTAAATGCTGCAACTCAGACGAATGGCGCGTGGCTGATATTCTTCCCGTCACGAACATATCTGGAACAGGTGCGGTCGCAGCTCAATTTCTTCCCGGTTTCGGTGATGGTGTTGCAGGCTGGGCTTACCTCTGCGATGATGCGTTTTCTCGACAAGGAGGATGGGCCGCGTCTTCACCTGGCGGTATTGGGCGGGAAATATGCTGAGGGTTTTGATCCTCCGGAGGGGTTGTATACTGGCGCTGCGGTGATCTCGCTGGGGATTCCACCACCGAACGCCCGTGACGAGCTGCTGAGTGTGTTTGAAGCTCAGGGCGATGAAGCAACAGGGTCGCCGTATTTGATAACCGGAGTGCGTAGGGTGCGTCAGGCCGGTGGACGTTTGTTCCGCACTCCCGACCAGGCGGGGATATTGTTGTTGATTGACAAACGTTTTGAGCAGCCGGGAGTGCAGGATTTACTCGGCGAAGAGTGGTGTGGAAGCGAAATCATTGACGATCCGGAAATCCTGGCCGAGGAGATTGGCAAGTGGACGGTAGATCATCGGGTGTCACATGTTAGAGGGCAGTCAGATGAACCGTGAGCAAATCATGGCGTAATGCTGTGGGAGAGTGTACCTTATATATTGGTTGACGAGCGTCATCCTGAACGAAGTGAAGGATCTCGTCGTTATCTCTTTGAAACCAAATAAACCACTAGATTCTTCACTCAACCCCGACTTCGTCGGTGGGTGGTTCAGAATAACGATTCATTAGCAGTCTGTTAACGGAGCTGTTTGAAGGAAGGATGCGGTTGATGGAGCTTCATGAGGAACGGTCAGAGGATTATAGGTCCGAGCCGGACCATTCACCTTTGGAAAATGAGGCGGGTATTCCTGAATCTGAGGGTTCAGAGGAAGACAGTCGCATTAGTGGAAAGGTGAAGCGGACTGCCAGCCGTGTCGCGGGATCAGTGTCCAGTGTGGTGAAGCAGGCGCTGGTAGCGCGGGACCATGTGCTGATGGTACGGGTCAACGATGAGGCGCTCGATCGGATCAACGATTTGAAGGATGCCGGACTTTTCAAAAGCCGTAGCGAAGCGGCAGCCTACCTGATCGCTGAAGGCATCGAGGTGAAGCGGGAACTTTTCGAGAGGATCGGGGAGAGGATTCGTCAGATCCAGGATCTCAGGCAGGAGTTACGCAGTCTCGCGGGTGAGAGCGGAATAGGATCAGCTATAAGTGATGATGGCGATACGAAAACGGACTGATTTGTAAATCAGGAGTGGATTACGATGAGACGTTGGAGTGTAGCGGCTTTGGTCGCATTGGCGATAGTGACGACTGTATTATTCTCAGCTTGTTCGATAAACGAGAGCGCTGTGGAAGCATTGGGCGGGATTAGAGTGACGGCGATGGATACTGATGCTGGTACCACGATTGAAGAGGCCCAGGTTCTCGTAAATGGGGTTCCTCGTGCAACAACTCTTCCCGCGGAGATTTCTGGATTACCCGCTGGCAGCGTTGAAGTAACGATTCGTCCGGGTCTGGCCTATCCGCCGAAAACATTGACTGCCACTGTCAATCCGCCTGAGATAACGGACGTCAACTTCACTTACACTTCGACAGAGATTGTTGCGACGGTTACGGTCACCGCGAATGAAGCAATTGCAATCATCGTGGTTGATGAACAATTGCAGCCGGACCTTAACCTGGGTGAAGCCTTCAGCTTGCCAGCCGGTGCACACTCAATCAGCCTTTACAAAGAAGGTTACGTGACTTTGTCACCCTCCTTGTACGCACAGGAGTATGAAGGCATTGCCTACACTCTTGATTTTGCACTTGAGGAAGCTGAATACGGGGCGGAGGTTGGCGAATTATTCTATGATTTTACCTTCGATGATGACTGGGGTGGTCAACAGACGTTGGGCCAGTATCGTGGACAAGTAGTGTTGGTCAGCTTCTGGTTTTCAACCTGTATCCCATGTTTAGAGGAATTCCCGATCATTGAAACAATATTCCAGGAAAGGGCGGCAGGTGGATTCCGTGTTCTCGCTGTCAACACCGGTTGGAATCTGGATGATCAGGCCGACTTTGAGGAGATGCGGGATGAGTTAGGCCTAAGCTTTCCATTGTTATTCAACGGTTTCAGCGTTGACTGGGTGCTCAATGACCTCGGTGTTCAGAATGCTCCGACCAATTTCATGATTAGGCCTGACGGTGTGATTAACGATCGTCGCGGGCAGATAACTTACGAGTTGCTCAACGAGATGATTGACGCGGCGTTGGATGAATAGATTCGTCTGGAGTCTGGAGTCGGGAGCCTATAGGAAGTCATCCTGAACGTTTTTGTGAAGGATCTCGGTTTTGACCTTCTGATCACCCCAGACATAAATGTCTGGGGCATGACGCAAACATCACCATGAGCAAGTACACTCGGGGCAACCCTGGAGATGCCGTCGGCAGTAATAGAGTAGCACGATTCTGTACTCACACCTTATACCTCATTCCTGAACGTTTTTGTGAAGGATCTCGGCTTTGACCTTCTGATCACCCCAGACATAAATGTCTGGGGCATGACGCAATCATCGCCATGAGCGAGCACACTCGGGCAACCCTGGAGATGCCGTCGGCAGTAATAGAGTAGCACGATTCTGTACTCACACCTCATACCTCATACCTGGTTAGTATATTGAATCAATAGGCCATACAATACAGATCCGTCATTTGCGTTGTGATCCCAACATTCTGAGGAAACTTCAGTGCTGAAGACTCGTCGGGCCAGTGGACGCGAGGTGTTTTCCTGGACGTTGTACGACTTCGCCAACTCAGCTTTTGCTACCACCATTCTAGCGGTGATTTTCAACCGTTACTACGCTGGCGTAGTAGCTGGTGGGGAAAAGGGCGTATGGATTGAGTTGTTCGGGCGAGGTTGGCAAGTTCACGGCGCGACATTATTCACCTGGATGGTGTCGATCTCGATGATTCTGGTCGCGGTGACTGCGCCGTTACTAGGAGCTTGGGCGGATGCTCGCGCCGCCAAGAAGCGCTTCCTCGGGATATACGTTCTGATGGGTATACTCGGAACGGCGATGCTCGCCTCCGCGGGGGAGGGCGACTGGCTTTCGGCAGGATTGTGGTTTGTGTTGGCGAACTTCGCGTTCGCAGGTGGTAACGTTTTCTACAACGCATTTCTCCCTGAACTCGCCGATCCAGACGAGATAGGACGGGTGTCCGGTTTAGGCTGGGGTATTGGCTACCTCGGCGGAGGTTTGTTACTCGGAATCAACCTTCTGATGCTGGAAGCTCCACAGCTTTTCGGCGTGGAAGAGTTTTCGGTGCAGGCCACATTCATCACGGTTGCAATATGGTGGGGATTGTTTTCGCTGCCATTCTTTCTGACGGTGCGAGAACGTGTGCGTCCCGTTACAGAGAGTTTTATCTCGGGGGCGAAGGATTCCGTACGACGGTTACGCGTAACGTTTGGGGAAATCCGTCAGCACAAGCAAATCTGGCGTTTCCTGCTGGCGTACCTACTCTTCAACGACGGCATTGAAACTGTCATCCTGATGGCGGCAATTTACGGTAATCAGGAATTGGGAATGGACCAGAGCCTGCTCATTGTTTATTTCCTGATGATTCAGTTTACCGCGTTTGGGGGATCCTTGCTCTTTGGCAGAATCTCCGGGAACTTGGGAGTTAAACAGTCTCTGATGATCACCCTGATGATTTGGTGCGTGGTGCTGACCGGAGCATTCGCGGTGGGCTGGACAGGCTATCCGATAACTGAATACTTCGTCCTGGGCGTGATTGCCGGTCTGGTGATGGGCGCTTCGCAGTCGCTCGCCCGTACAATGCAGGCTTTATTCACTCCGCCGGAACGAGAAGCTGAGTTCTTCGGCTTCTTTGCGGTGTCAGGACGGTTTGCATCTGTGCTGGGGCCATTGACTTACGGGGTGGTTGTTGCGATCACGGGTTCTTTACGCTGGGCGATTTTGAGTGTGATTATCTTCTTCCTGGCGGGTATGGCATTGCTGTCTACGGTGCGTACCCCGGAGGCAGAATATGCTCGGAATGAAGCAACATCGTGATATTGAGCGCCTTACGTTGTCCGTTTGAAGATGTATACTCAATTAATGCAGACGTTGACAATCCGCATCCTCTTACAATTGCGGGCTCATGTCAGTAGTGCTTATATTCAAGCATTGAGTCAGTTGGTAAACCATTTTACGCGGAACGGAATCCAGCCTTGAACACGGAAGCTAATAAATCGGCCGGACGAATCATGATCGTGGATGATGAACCCGACATCAGCGATTTCCTGTCAACTTTTTTTCGGATGAAAGGCTATTTGACTCATGTGGCCAATAGCGGACAAGAGGCGATTGACAACCTGGTCCAGTTCAACCCACATGTGATCCTGCTCGATGTGCGCATGCCTGATATGGACGGGCTGGAAACTCTCAAACACATCCGTGAGATTGATGATCAGGTCGGTGTCATCATGGTGACAGCTGTCCATGAGATGAACATTGGACGGGAAGCGTTGTCACTGGGCGCAGCGGATTTCGTGACCAAGCCGGTTGATCTCGAATATCTTGAGACGACGGTGATGGTGAAGCTGGTCAGCCTGATACAGTAGTGAAATGATCGGGCGGACGCAAACGAGTCATCCTGAACGCCACGTTCGTCATCCTGAGCGAAGCGAAGGATCTCGCAGTTGATGTTGTCTTTGACTTGGTTTTTGAGCCCAGAGCCCATAGCCCAGAGCCCATAGCCCATAGCCCCAAGCCCATTGCCCGTCGTCTGAAGGAGATAACCATGTTTGTACCGATGTACATTCCCGGTCATTGGGAAATAATTGTGGTCGTGTTCGCTATAGTACTGTTGTTTGGCGGACGCAAGATCCCTGAGATGATGAAGGGGATCGGCACGGGCATCCGTGAGTTCAAGAAGGGTGTGCGTGATGACGATTCTGACAAGACGATCAGCGAAGACACGGAGAAGACGACTAAGCCGGAGTCCTGAGTTCCGAGCAACAGTGGACATGCTATTCGGCCCCATTCTATTTGCAACAAAGAACTATTACAGAGCAAGCTGGATCACCATAGGATTATCCCAAGTTATCTAGAAGTTAAGTGATGAAGTTGAGTGCTGGGGAGGCATAACCTAATGCAATCGCAGAAGGTAATAATAATAAGATTAGACAATAAATTATTGTATATAGTGATTATTGGATTCATGGTAGTTGCTGGATTGTTCATTACGCATTCACCCAACGAAGATGATGACTTAGATTTAACTACTGTTGCACGTGTAATAGATGGCGATACAATAGAGTTACTTAATGGCGATATAGTACGTCTAATTGGTGTCGATACACCAGAAACGGTGCATCCAAGAAAACCGATTGAGTATTTTGGGATCGAGGCCTCATCCTTCACAAAGGAATACTTAGAAGGTAATAAGATTTATCTAGAGTATGATCCCGCACAAATGAGAGACAGGTACAATAGGCTATTAGCTTATGTTCGTCTGCAAGATGGGACGGATTTCAATAAATTGCTGATTGATAAAGGTTATGCACATGCTTATACAGCGTTTCCGCACCCTAGATTGGAACAATATCGTAATGCAGAAAGAGTAGCTAGAGAACTTGAAGTAGGTCTTTGGTCAGTGACTAAAACTGATCCTAATCCATACTCTGATTCATTAGAAGGGATCGAGTATTGGTTGAATACAAAAAATAATACTTTACATAATGCTCAATGTCGTTATTATAGAAATACCAAAGAGGGGCATATTACTAGTAATACAGAAGGTCGGGACTGTAATATCTGTGGAGGTGCAGGGAAAGATCGTTTACAATGACGTTAAGTGAAGAGGAAAATCAAAATGTATCGCCATAGAGGGTATTCCTACTCAAGAGCGGAGTGGGCTGAATACCATAGACGGAGTCGGGCATATTTAAGTGATTACCTAGGTGGTATAGAGAGGTGGACCCCATCAGTTGGACAGATGGATTGAGATTTTAAGTGATAAATCCAGCCCGTTTCATGCTGCCTTTTGAGTCGTTTTCAAGTCGTAGACTTGGGCCGGTGTCCGGCTGTTCAGTGCCT
>CAJVXH010000126.1 GCA_913009835.1 uncultured bacterium | reverse complement strand
GCTGTCTGCGCATGACTAAAGCCCGAAAACGAGCCGGCCATGCCAAGTCCCCGCGCGCCAATCGGCAGCTTGAGGAAGTCAGCTCCGGTCGTACCGACCTTCGCAAAATCTTCGGCTTGGACTCCGCCTACAAAAGCGAAGAGTGCAATCAGCACCACAAAGCCCAGCCGATAAATCGTTCGTCTGTACATAATCGAGCTCCTTGTGCTGAGGTTACCGGATTATCAGAAACTTGCCGATCTTTTTGTCCCCTTCAGGGGTTTCGACGGCGTACACGTACAAACCGGACACAATCTTCTGGTTGTTGCGACTGATAAGATCCCAGTAAACCGCGCCAGTTGTCGCCTCATCCTTGAAGATCTCTTCTATCAGATCACCCGAGAGGGAGAAAATGCTGATCTTGCAACGAGCCGGCAGATTGATGAAGCTGATCTGATCCTCGTATTGAGCCTCGAATAGTGCCGTACCCTTGTAGGGATTTGGTACCACCTTGACATCATCCAAAGATCCATTGCTGGCGATATTCGGACGTGGGATCACCGGTTGAGGAGCGCCACTCAGATCTTTCCGGTAGTTCGATTTGGCGGATTCAATCGAAGGTAGACCGAAATCTGCCATTTTATCCGGATCGTAGGCGACTACGCTGTAAAAGTACTTGAGACCGTTGATCGGAGCTTCGATACCGCTGAAGATGACAACACCGTTCTTGTCAACAAAATCACCACCGAAATCTTCAGCTGAGTGCTGAAGGTTGGGCAGATCAACAGGTACATAGTTCCAATCAGTACCCAGGACGTTGTTTTCATCGCCGATGATCTCAGCGTAATCGGGTTCGTTGAAGGCGTATCGACTACCGTTAAAATCGATCGGATTAAGAGTATCTCCGACCGTAGACAACAGGTAAGTTGGCCCCACGCTGGCGAGATCAAAGGCAGCGATCATCTCCCAAGTCTGTGGATTGTACTTAGAACGGTAAATCTTATAGCCTTCGAAATCGGTAGACCCAAGGAAGCTGTCCACCGCGTGCTCGGCGCCGTCATCCCAGACAAGCTTCACTCCCTTATCCAAAGCGCTGTAGTGGAGATCAGGGATTGTCGGTGGAATCGGAAGGAGGAAATGGCGGTCACTGAGAATATCAACATTGCTGGTGCCTGTGAAACCGATCTGGTCTGCAAAGGCTTCATCCGGAAGGTTTTCAGGGTCGCCGATTTCAGGCAATTCGCCACGATAATACGCTTCGACCGAATTATCGAGATTGCGACGAAGGCCCTCGATGCCCTTACCGACGCCAGTTACCATGATGTATTTCTTTACTTCACCATCATAGAAGGAATGTGGCCCACTGGTAAGCATATAGCGGTAGTCGAACACCGGCGCCCCAGCTCCATAATCAAACGGGTGAGGCATGAAGCGTTGACCCTGTGACAGGTCGTGTTTCCCTTCCATGTACTCATACTTCTCACGGTCGGAACCTGGATCAGACTCCCAGTTCCACCATTGGTGAGAGAACGGACGATGGGGTGGATCCCATTCGTCTTCGGGTAGATTATTCCTGCTGGCGAGGTATGGATCATCCGGAATATAGATGAAACGAGTTCCGATAAATCCATCGACTGCCGGATTCATCATGCGTTCGCCAGTGTCATTTTCACCCGACTGCGGGAAATCGCCATCGTACATGTAGCTCATACCACGAGGGATCAGGTATCCGCGCAAGGTGTCACCAGTTTGGTGATTGATAACCGGTTCACCAGCAACAATCCCCTTGGCAGCGACGCTCTCATGATAGCGGATGTAATCTGGAAGATCCCAGCCAGCCTCTTCATAGTCAGCCGGGTTGATGATGTAGATCTGGAACTCATCCCAGATACCGTCCTGCTCCGGCTGATCCGTTTCTGGTTCAGGCTCTCCAGCCATCGGCGAATATCCGTTCCAGAATGGATTAATCGGATCTGCAACCGGCCATCCCCAATAGTCGTAGCCGGTGATGCCGTTATCGTCGAGATCCAGTGGATCAACCCAGTCATACTGGTACGGGTTCTCACCTTCCGGTGCCCAGCCATCAAAGTCAACGAGATCGTCAATGGCCGGTTGGTCAGGGTCATAATGTGCCCCAACGTCATTGTCAAAGACATAAGAGACCATGACGTTGTTCAAATCACCACCGCTGACATTCTCCACTTCCATAAGGAAAATGATGAAGTCGTCATACTCGTTTAATGACCAGGCGAGTGAACGTTGATGAAATTTGAGACCGATAGGTGTGTGACCACCGATGTCACTGTTGAGGTCATCGAAATGGGACAGGCCATCTTGAATAGACTTCGGCCCCGTCCCAAAATAGTAAGTCGATCCATCTGTCGGGTCAAGCTCATAGTTGCCGTAGTCAGCGTGGCTGACAAGCGGTTCGCCACCGACTAATGCCCCAACCCACAAGCGACCTTCCCAGATGTAGTACACGCCCGAACCACCCGGCCATTCGCCAGATGGAAGTAGCTCGTTTGGCTCACCATAATTACCAAAGTTTGAAACAGCAGACCAGAAGTTGCCGACGTCATGGACACGATATTCTGTGCTCGGTCGGGCTGCTGTTCGCCTTGGTCCCTTTCCTGGACCCCGGTCGTCGATTTTTTTGGCGAAGCTGGTGCCCGCAACCAGAAGGCACGCGAGTAGCACCATCAACGCTGAAAACCGGTAGTGGTTCTTTCTCACAGTGGGTAATCCTCCTGCTTGGTTTTAAAATTCTAGGCCAAGACCAACCTGGTAATACCGGCCTCGCTGGTAATACCGTGGGTCATTGTACTTGCCATCAACGTCATCGAATTGCTCGTACCAGCCCATGTCAGCATTAGCCTGGAAAAAACGCTGGTCAATGTTTGCCCGGTCAAAGATGTTGTAGGCCTGGACATAGGCGAACAGATTCAATGTTCGCCAGACTCCAAATTCCTTCTGAATGCGTCCGTCAACTGAGAACGTATATGGGAGACGTTTGTCATTGATCGGTGGATCACTGGACTTGGCAGGGCTCGAATATGGTAGTCCACTACCATATCTACCGATCAGGTTCATCGACAAACCTTCGAAATACGACACCCCAAACAAATGTGAATCCTGCGGGACAAACATCTGCATATTGGCGTAAATCGTGTGACGTTGATCCCAATCAAGGTAGGATTCCGTGGTACGGATCAGGTTACCCGCCCACGAGTTCTCGTAGTTCTGACGGGCTTCCGAAGCCTTACCCTTGGCTACAGAGTAAGTGTATGAAAGGCTCCCGCTATAGAAATTGCTGAACCGTTTGTTCAAACTCATCTCAAAACCACGGACGTTACCGTAGTCCTGATTGACGTAGAGACCATACCAGTTACGAGCGGTGTAGAACACCTGCTTGGTGTCAACAAGACCGGTGATGTCCTTGTAGAAACCAGTTGCTACGAACACGACATCGTCCGTGAACTGGTGACGTAAGGTCAGCTCGTAAGATGTGGTTTGCTCGGGGTCCAGATTCGGATTGCCAACGAGAGGGAAGGCACCAGAGAAATCCCAGTTCACATTGGTGAATGCATATCGCAGGATTGGCACCTGAAAGTTGCGGCTGTAGTTGAAGCTGAGCTGGTCACGATCCGTAATCGGGAACGCCACACCCAGCCGTGGTCCCCAATAGGTCTTGCCTCCAACGCTGGTCGGATTTTCAACCTCTCCGCCCAACTGGGGATCTGTGACCGGGTTGGTGATGTCTGCCGGATAGTCGTCCCAGTTGACATCGAAGTAATCAACACGGAGGCCGAGGTTCAACACCATTCCCTCAAACTCCATCTTGTCCTCAATGAACGCTCCGTACAAAAACGGCTGGGCATTAAAATTCTGACCGTATACGTTACCACCGGACGCCATATCTACATCGTGATCGAAAATGTCGTAGAAGTTGAGTTCGACTCCACCCTTGACTTCGTGGTAACGATGTACCTGGCTGGTGATATGACCCTTGAAGGTGTAGGTCGTCTTCTCATCGTTGTTCCAGCGGGCGCGATTGTAGGTCGTGCCGTTGCCATAGGTGTAGAAGTCTTCATCATCCTTGGTGTTACCGAACGGCATGTCTTCCCACTGCAACCAGTCTTCCTGCGGGCCGGACTGAGATGCGTCGATATAGCCGTCGTCATTATTGTCGGTCATCATATCATGGTTCGGGCCGTAAACATCCCAGTCCCACAATTCGTTACCGTTGATGTCTTCGTATTCCCAGATTCCGTTTCCGTTGTAGTCGAACCAGTAACGGGTACCGTCGGCGTTCGAGGCCAGGTAATCGCGGTTCTGATTGAGCATGTCCGCCGGGATATCGTCAATCGAACTGAATACTTCCTCAAGATCGAGGCGACCGTTACCGTTGGAATCTTCGTTGATGTATTCCCGCGTGTTGTAATGCATCGCGGTCTTGAAGTAGGAGAAGCCCAGCTCGAAGAAAGTTTTCTCGCTCAGCGCGTGGTCATACTTGACACCAAACTGGCTTACATGCTGATCGAAGTAGGGCAGGTTGTCGAGCATGTTGTAGGTGCTCAAGCTGCCATCATTGTTCAGATCCTCCGAGTCGATGAGGTTGTCACCGTCAAGATCCTCCAGGGGATCGAGGATGTTGTTGCCGTTGATGTCTTCAGTGTCAAGCTGGCCGTTGTTGTACCAGGGATTGCCACTCTGATCGAAATAATTGTAGGTCGGATCCATCACGCCGTCAACATAACTCGGCTGATAGTTAAGCAGGCGATCCTCATAATCCGAACGAGACCAGAGATTGGCAAAGTTCGTCCAATTGGAATTGGTGACAGATCCACTGAAGGTAAACTTCTGCTTCGGGGTCGGACTGAAAGTCATCTTTCCAAACAGACTGGTCTGCGAGCTGTCCTCGTTGGCAAAACGACCGTTCGTCTCAAAGAACTGTCCCGCCAGGAAAAGATTGACATCCCCAATCCGGTTGTCCAGGAATGGGAACGGTCCGGAGAGGGCGGCCTGCATATCCCGCATCTCGTCATGCTCAATACCAAAATCGTTGGTACGGGCGAGAATGTTTCCAGCGTAACGTTCGCCACCCTCTTTAGTGATCTGGCTGACCACACCGGAGAGATTGTTACCATATTGAGCGGACATTCCGCCGGTGATGACGTTGACCTCTTCAAAGGCCACCTGAGGGATGTAGCCCTCGTAATCACCAGTCATGGGGTCAACAAAGGAAGCACCATCCACGAGGTACAGCACTTCAGTTTCACGACCACCACGGAAATTACCACCTACGGCACCAGGGGTCAGTCGAACAACATCCCGGATGTTATCCACCGGCATGGCCTTGATGTCGTCTGAGGTTCGCGTTGTCCGGCTGTCAATCATGTCAGGCTGAATCAATGGCTTTTCAGCCACAAAGATGACCTCCTCACTAATCAATTCTTCGGGGGTCATTTCCACATTAATCGTGGTAGTTCGACCTTCCGTAACGCGTACGTCCTTAAAAGTCACCGGGCTGTAACCGATGATCGAAGCTTTAAGGTCGTAATTGCCAGGAGGAACATTCAGGATGATGTAACGGCCATCCAGATCGGTCGCCGCTCCGTGACGCGTTCCGTCGATGACTATGTTAACACCGATTAACGGCTGACCACTCTCTGATTCTATCACGCTGCCGACAATCTTACCGGGCGCAGAATACGCTGGCCCGGAGATCCCGAACAGGAGTAAAAGAATGACAAGAGCACAATAAACACTGCGCGCATGGTTCATGGCAGTCTCCACCTTATCCGACAGTTGTTGCGAGCGGAATGATTTGTCCGCTATGCAATCCAATGTTCTTTTCAAAGATTACTGCACGGAAGAGCGAGAGCTCAGTCGGTCGGACAGATGAGAATTGAACAGCGCGGAACAGCATGCTACCAAAGCAAAAATCACAACGACGAGGAGAGCAAAAGCCGACTTGACCAGCTCACGTATGTCAAACAGACAACACGTGATACTCAGACAATACTCTTTGAGTCTCCCCAACCCACAGGTATTGCGATCACAATCAGGACAAGTCGTTCATTTCGAAGCAGTATTACTGCTATCGCAGTGCATGAAACGAGAACGACATCACCC
This sequence comes from uncultured bacterium, assembly GCA_913009835.1. Taxonomy (GTDB): domain Bacteria; phylum Electryoneota; class Electryoneia; order Electryoneales; family Electryoneaceae; genus BMS3BBIN04. The sequence goes on along the minus strand of CAJVXH010000126.1, from coordinate 4,329 downwards.
CCATGATCAACGTCCCGCACCCCATTCTAACCGACAATATTTCTTTCGATCGTTCCGTTGCCTGACTGGATAAATCCAGATAGAGTAACGTTACACACTTAAGACAATGCTAGTCAACAACGTACCGCTATTAATTCCGTGTAAACTCCCGTTTGACAACATTCACATGGCTCTCGAAACTCTGAGTTATCATGAACAAGTAATGATGAGATATTTCAATTGTTGCGACTACCCACTACCCGAGAAAGGGTTCGATCAGTTCAGCATGATAGGAAGACCGTACCATGGGCCCGCTGGCGACATGGACAAACCCCATCTCAAGCGCGGCTTCCTCATACATGCTGAATGTTTCCGGTTCAACATATCGGTCAACGGCAACATGTTTCCTGGTAGGACTCAGATACTGGCCAATAGTTACGCTGATAGCGCCCGCATCTCGAATATCACGCAGGGCTTCCAGAATCTCGTCGTCCGTTTCGCCAATGCCGACCATCAAGCCCGATTTAACCGGAAGCTTTGGCGCTTTGGTGTGCATGTAATTCAGAACCTCGAGGCTACGGTCGTAGTCAGCCCGTAGATCACGAATGCCTGAAGTCAATCCGCGAACCGTCTCCAGGTTATGGGCGAATACGGTCGGAGCTGCCTCAATGACGATATTCAATGCCATCTCATCCATCTGGAAATCAGGAGTGAGAACCTCTATCCTGACTTGGGGAGTAATTTCACGGATAGCCAGGATAGTCTCCGCATAATGTCCCGCGCCGCCATCCGTAAGATCGTCGCGGTCAACCGAAGTAATCACCACATACTGCACGCCCAGTTTCTGAATAGACTCGGCAACGTTACGTGGTTCATTCGGATCAAGGTCTCCGGGATGACCATGAGTCACGCTACAGAAAGTGCAATTCCGGGTGCAAACCGATCCCATGATCAACATGGTACAGGTACCACGGTTATAGCATTCTCCGCGATTCGGGCATCTGGATTCCTCGCAGACCGTGTGCAACTTGTGTTCGCGCAGATGGCGGCGAACTTCTCGAGCCTGCTCAGTTTGCTGCCAGGCGGTACGAATCCACTCTGGTTTGTGTATAATGGTTCGTGGCATTTTTCATCCTGAAGATATGTGTTTGATCGTTCGACAAGGAACCAAACATAGCAGTTCAAAAGTTGAAATGTGAGAGGAAAAAGAGGCCGTGACAATGGAAATTCAGAATTCAGTCGTCTGGACCATCGGGCCGGATGACATCGGAGAACGCCAGATGGAAATTGATTCACGAATGGCGAAAACCGCTGTCGCTACAGGAAAAGTCTTTGCGAGGCTCTATCACTTCACACCACCATGCATATCACTCGGTCATTTCCAACGAGATGATGAAATCGACGCAGATCGTTGCTGGAAACACGGTATTGATATCACCCGTCGCCCAACCGGTGGGCGTGCTGTCCTGCATAAAGGCGACCTGGTATACAGTATAGCTGTTCCCCTGAGCCAATCTGATCAGCAAAACTCGAGAGGGTTATTTCATGTCGGAATATATAACAGGGTGAGTGATGCCCTGCTGCACGGGATGCACATACTCCGCATCAGAGCGGGCTCAACAGGGAACGCTTACAGGGAGATCGATCCAGATTCCAGGATGCCACGTTCACGCCTCTGCTTCAGCACTTCAACGCAACACGAAGTTCAGATTGATGGCAGGAAGCTTGTCGGAGGCGCACAACACAAATACAAGGATGTAGTTCTGCAACATGGCTCTATTCTGACAAGTGACGAGCACCTGTTGCTCGCAGACCTTCTGCCAGGAATCAGTAACGCTGAGAGGGATCGACTACGGAATTCATTGAAGAAACAGACAATATCACTTGTAGAGGCAGGCTATAAAGGTGATGAGGCCGAACTGATTTCAGCAATGGAAAAGGGTTTTGAACAGAAGTTTGGGAAACTGGAACGGTTATCCAATGAAGAGTTCCTTCGACAACTCACACCAGTGCACAGCGAGAGGCTTGTGGAAGCTTGAGTGAATGATCAGCGTATCCGTACCAGAAATAAACACCCGGTTCAGTTCTTGAACCGGGTGTGCTGTTCCACATCTCGGTCAATTATCAGTTACGCGAATGACTGATATTCTCTCATCCTGCAATACCAGTTCCCCGGAGGCGCTTGAGAAATTGAGACCTATACTCAGGAAATTCCACCCGATATATAGTCCTTCAGGTATCGTAGTTCCGCTGCCTGTTCGCTTACAACAGCTTTCACTAAGTCTCCGATTGAGACTATGCCAATGAGCTTGCCTTCTTCCAGAATCGGCACATGGCGGATACGTTTTTCTGTCATCACAGCCATAGTCAGTTCGATAGTGTCAGCCGATAAACCGATAACCAGATCGCGGACCATGTGATCATCAATGATTGAAGCGCCCGGATTCGGAGCTCCAGTGGCAGTCGCGCGAAGGTGATCACGTTCGGTAAACACTCCAAGGATGTTATCCCCATTGACAACCAGAATCGCGCCAATCTTCTTCTCAACCATAAGCCTCACGGCTTCAATTACCTGAGTGCCTGTTGGTACAGTGACAACTTTTTCGGATTTTTTCTTGAGAACGTCCCGTAGAAGCATGAAGTCTCCTCCTGACAATTATTGGTCCCCATTCACATCCAATTAAGGATAGTAACCATTGAATATGCAAGTGCTGTTTGCATCGTCTAACCGTAATAAGGGTACAACGATCTTTCATTCGCCGTCGCCATTTCCTATGCCATTCCCCCAGTCCACTGACTCAGTGGGCTGGGGCAATCCACTTGAATCACCCGATTCAGAGCATGACTATTGCCATGGATAATACGGGATCAACAAGAGATCACTCACTCATTTGATCACAGGGAGACGCTAATCAGAAATAATGTGCATAATAGGGGATTGTTTTGTTATATTTCGGCGGTTGGAGGAAGCAGGGACAAACAAAAAATTGGAGATGGGGATGAAAACGATTGTGATCATTTGCTTGATGTTGCTGCTTTTGCCAGCGATGACTTTTGCTGGTGAAGACAAGTGCGCTGATTCGAACACGGATGTCAGCGGTTTTGTTGATGCTTCTTATTGGGGTAATTTGGACGAGCAAGGCCACGAGTTTGCCTTGGATCAGGCTGAAATTGATGTGGAACGTAGCATGGACGATGTCGGAATCGTCTTGCGCGTAGATTTCGAATGGGTAAACGATGGCGCTGGTGGTTTCAATGAAGGGCTCGAACAAGGGTACATGAACTACACCCTGCCCTTTATGCCATCCATGAACTTCACTTTTGGTAAGTTCAACGCACCTATCGGTTTCGAACGGCTGGATCCTATTGACATGTACCAGTACTCGCACAGCTTGGTGTTCGACAACTGCCTGCCAACGAACCTGACCGGTGCGATGGGGAACATGGCGCTGGGGGAATCGTTAGATCTGGCCGTCTATGTTGCCAACGGTTGGGACAGGAATGTCGAAAACAACTCCACCAAGACAGTTGGTGGACGCCTGGGCTTCACAAGGGGCAAAATAGCACTCGGCGGTTCTGGCATCATGGGAGTATTTGACGCAGATCAGCTCATGACCCGAACTGTGTTCGATGTGGACTTCGGTTTCCAGGTAAATGAAGGTTGGCTGATCGGTGGTGAGTACAACATGGGTACGGTTGCCACAGATCTTCCCGGGGCTGATGATGTGGGCTGGACGGCTTTCATGGTCATGACCCATTATGAAGTTAACGAGTGGCTTGGCTTGACCGGACGATTCGATACGATTGACGATGCGGATGGTACTATCTTCGGTATTGTTCCGGGCACCACGGAAGGAACCACCTGGTCTTCGATCACTGTTGCTCCGACATTCCACCTCGGCTGTGGTCTCGAAGCGTTGGTTGAATACCGCATGGATTCAGCGGGCGAAGATATGTTCACTGACAGTGATGACAAACCAGCATCAAGCACTTCGACTGTTGCCTTCGAGATGATATACAGCTTCAATGTTAAATAGGATATTGTCACACGATTCCCGTTGTGAACCCTTGTGGCGCTGGAGAACAACTCCAGCGCCATTTTTCATAATAACCAGAAGTCTGGCGGTACACATCTATCATTCAATCGCATATGAGACATTGCGTCAAGTCCTGTCGCCACATACTTTCCCGCACCCGGTTATCCAGTTAGCTCAGCTATTAGACATGCCCCTGTGACCCGCCGTCTTTTTGGCGGTTCGCAGGGATTATCAACCAGTTGGACACTCGATGATGGACAATGACAAACGTTCCGAAGTGTAGGAATAACCCTGTGAACCCCATAACGGTGAT
>CAJVXH010000125.1 GCA_913009835.1 uncultured bacterium | reverse complement strand
AAAAGCGGCCCTTCCGGGTGATAATCACCCGGAACAGGACCGCTTGAATCAGCCTTTCGACTTGCGACACACGTCAAGGCGTGTTTCCGACAGAGTTACCGCCCTCCACCACCTGCGCCTGAACCTGGACCACGACTCGGAACCGTGAGAATCGTGTTGGTGTAGATCAAGTTCGGATCGGGAATCAGTTCGCGGTTGGCTTCATAGAGCTTGCGCCACTCGAACGGATTGCCGTACAAGGTGTTCGCGATGTTCGCCAGGTTATCGCCACGACGAACGAGGTACTGAGTGTTGTTGTCAATATCGAGCGGAACGGTCAGGATTTGATCTGGATAGATAAGATCCGGATCGCTGATCTTCTCGCGATTGACAGAATAGATGCGCATCCACTTGGAACCGTCACCGAAGTGACTCGGTTTTGCGGAGATGCCCCAGAGGTGGTCGCCACGCATCACGTTGTACTTGACAGAACGCGGACCCGCCATACGATTGCGATAGTTATCGATATCGCGTTCGTAACGATCAATGCGGGTCGCAAACTGGCTGAGCATTGCGGCGGGCATCATCGCCAATTGTTCGAGTTCCGTCTCCAACGCGTTCAGCTCATCTTGACGCTCAAACATCTGTTCCGGAGTCAAGCGACCGAATTCGCCCAAACGACGCGCGAAATCATCGAGCTGATCGGCGAAAGCATCGACGTCAGCTTCAGTGATTCCCAGCATGTCGTAGATATCACCCCAGGCGGCGGCGATATTGCTCTCGAGACCTTCGATGTCGTCACGAAGTGCCAGCTTGGCAGCTTCACAATCTTCCAACCCGGCCTTGGCATCGTTTTCACGCTGCTGCCAGTCCATCAGCTCCAGCTCGTAGTCTTCGTAGGTCATCTTGCGGTCCTGGGCCAGACCCGGGATCGCGATGGCGACGATCATCAGAACTACGGTAGCCATAATCATCGAACGGTTAGTCATGTTACTTGCCCTCCCCGTCGAATTCCATGGCGTCCTTCGAAGACTTTTCATCCAGCTGACGTTTGACCATCTGCTTTTCAGCGCGAGCTTCCTGAAGCTCAGCCTGCTTTTCAGCTTTGAGACGCTCGAGGCGCGAAGTTTCGTCTCCACAATCCTCCAGTGACTGCTCGGCTGACAACGCGGCATTGCGTTGCTCCTCCAGCATCTGGAGATCCTCATCACTGGCGTACTTGGTGCAACCCGTACCCATCACGAGTGCAACCACAAACACCAGAAGTAAACCCAACAGACCCGTACGTTTCATGCTCCCCTCTGCGTTGGTAAGCATACCGTTATATGTTTCGTTTTACAATGCAATCGTATGAAAAAAACAGCGCTTGTTCAACACCGCCGTCCACTCGCTCCGGCTCCATGAACCACTGGCCCGGCATGAAACCAGCCTAGCTCGCAATATTACCAGTACTCACAAGAGAAGTCAAGACATAATAGGGCCTAAACTGCATTCAGAGGCCAAATCTTCCTAATTCTGCGTATCACTTTTTGGTGAAAGGCCCAATTCACGGAATTGTGTGGCATCTATTTTACCTGGGGCACCTTCAAACAGCGCTACAGCCTGCGTCGTCTTTGGGAACGGGATCACGTCCCGGATCGACGATTCTCCGGTAATCAGCATGACCAGCCGATCAAAACCGAATGCGATACCGCCATGAGGTGGAGCACCATATTCGAGCGCTTCCATCAGGAAGCTGAAGCGTGTCTTCGCTTCTTCTTCCGACATACCCAGCAGATTGAACATCTTCATCTGCATCTCACGGTCATGGATACGGATGGACCCACCCGCAACCTCTTCCCCGTTCCATACCAGATCGTAGGCCTGGCTCAGGATCTTGGTCGGCTCGCTATCTTTGTACTGTTCATAGGTGGCCGGATCAGGAGCTGTGAACGGATGATGCAGGGCAACGTGCCGCTTCGCCTCTTCATCGTACTCCAGCAGCGGGAAATCGACAACCCACAGTAATTCATGCTTGTCAGCCGGAATCCACTCAAACTTCTGTGCCAACTCCAGACGCAACATCCCCATCACTTCGTGCACTCGTGGCGCGGGCGCAACCGCGACGAACGCCAGATCGCTTTCCAGATTCATACCCAGCAATTCGGCAGCTTGTTCCAGATTGCTCTCAGGGATAAATTTCCCCAGCGGGCCGGGCCAGTTTCCATCAACCTTGCGCAGCGGCATCAACCCGCCGAGCCCACGCTCCTTCACGAACGATTCCCATTCGCCGACGACCTTGCGTGACGACTTCACCTGACCTTGTGCCAGCACCCCGATGACTCGTCCACCAGCCTTGACCGTGTTGTCAATGACGCCGAAACCATTCCCCGCGAACAGGTCGGTCAAATCGACCAGTTCATTTCCGAAACGCAAATCCGGTTTGTCTGAACCGAAACGCCGGATCGCTTCGTCATAACTCATCTGCTGAACTTTATCCGGGAACGGAACGTTCAACTGATCCTCGAAGATCTTCTTCATCAGGCCTTCGGTCACTCCCATCACGTCATCCGGATCGCAAAACGACATCTCGACGTCTATCTGGGTGAACTCTGGCTGACGGTTGGCGCGGAAGTCCTCATCACGGAAGCAGCGCACCACCTGGAAGTACCGGTCATACCCTGCCACCATCAGGATTTGCTTGTATGTCTGCGGCGACTGAGGTAACGCATACCATTGACCGTGATGCAAACGGCTCGGCACCACGAAGTCGCGGGCACCTTCCGGCGTCGAACGAGTCAGGAACGGCGTCTCAATCTCCATGAACCCCAGGTCGCTGAAGTAACGTCGGGTGATCTGGGCGAGTTCATGACGCTTGGCCAGGTTACGCTGCATGCGTGCCCGGCGGAGATCCAGGAAACGCCAACGCAGGCGATGCTCCTCTGACGGTTCGAACTCGTCTTCCGGCAACAGTGGCGGAGTGTCGGGGGTAGCGAGTTTCTCGATGGATGTGACGACTATTTCGATCTCACCGGTCGGCATCTTGGGATTGATCATGTCGTCGGGGCGTTTGCGGACATTTCCATCGACACGCAACACCCATTCGGCGCGCAGACGTTTGGCATCGGCAGCCAATTCCGGATTCTCTTCCGGATCGAAAACGAGCTGGGTCTTGCCGTATCGGTCACGGAGCGTCACGAAGATGACGCCGCCGAGGTCGCGCACCCGCGCCACCCACCCGGCCAGGGTTACGGTCTGTTGATCGTCTGTGCCGCGCAGTTCGCCGCAAGTATGAGTTCTGTACATGTTTTGTCCTGGTCTAGCTATGAATGTCTCAGGCGGGGAAGGTAGGGATATGGGACAGGTAATACTCAGAGCTCCGCGACCACGGAGCTCGGTACCTCGACTCATGCCCCTGTGACCCGCGTCTTCTTGCGGATCGCAGGGTTAATCAAGTGTGTGACAACTGCGGTTCATCCCTGTTATCCCAAAAACGGCGGTAACAGTGACATGTTGCAATCCACATCCCGGGTTCAACGAACCCGGGCTACACTGACTAAGTAATCGTAATGTCTGGCGCGAAACGGAGGACACGCCCGCCATTCACGATGAACGGTTTGAGCTTGTCGAGCAGTTCGTCGTGACGGCGTTCGGTGGACAGAATCACGCCATTACAATCTGACTTGAGCAGATCGTCCAGAGATTGGACCACGTAGTCGGTACCTGCGAGGATGCCGCCGACACGTCCGGCGTCGGTCGTGCTAACCATTCCGATCTGATCGTGTATGTCGCAGTAGAAGAACATGTCCACCGATGGCAGGCCTGCACCGAAAACAGCCAGCGGGCCTTTGAAATCGCCGCGAACCAGGTCGCTCAAGTCTTCGGAAATATCTTCCTTGCGGTTGAGGAAAGATTCCACGCGTTCATAGGCTTCTTCCACATCCGCCGAGGGTAGCGGATCGTAACGCTCTTCGTCAGCATCAACCTTGCGGCTGAACAGGGCGATGTATGATTCGTCCTGACCGCCGAGTATGTCGTGTCCGTGCTGGGTGACCGCGAAACGGAGTGTTGAGAGGGTCCAGTAGCTTTGGTATTGTGGCGAGAACCCACCGAAGGCATTTCGCTCGAACGCTTGCCCCATATTCGGGGTCTCGATAGCGAGCAGGCCGCCGGGTTTGAGGACATCGTCGATGGAACCTAGCAGGATCAGTGGCTCCTCGACGTGTTCGATAACCGACCGACAGACGACTATATCAAAGCTCTCTTCGTCGAACAGGGCTTCGTCGAACCGTCCAGAGATGACTTCGTATCCGTCCTTGGTGAATTGTTCGACCAGGCGTTCGTCCGCTTCGATGCCGACGACATCGAACCCGAGTTTTTTAAGACGTGGTAACATGCCGCTGTATCCGCAGCCGATATCGAGAACTCGTCCTCCCTCGGGTGCGTAACGGAGGAGCTGTTGAAAGAATCGATCCGTTTCGAAGCTTTCGAGACCTGACTTAGCGAATGGTGGTGGTATCGGTTGACGCTTTCGCATCTCCAGGTATTTTTCCAGAGGTTGTTGCTCGCTCTGAAAGATCATTCCGCAACCGTGGCAAAAGCTGATGCGGAGGGATATATGTGGGAAGTTCTCTGCTTGTGAAGGGATAATCACACCGTTTCCGGCGATGGGATAGTCTTCAAGTTCGAGTAGTTCCTCGAGCTGCGTAGCCCCGCAAACCGGGCATCGTTCGCGTGTCATTTCCTCCCTCGGGTCAATCCGGCCCCATGCCGGGTATTGCTTTTGTCGTAGTATCGTTTGTGACAATTTACGAAACATTCGACCCTGAGAAGTACATTTCCAACCAGATTCCTACATTTGCAAGCATCCAGAGTTTCATCCCTTCCTGCTTGCCCCGGACGCTCAGCAATTCCGCTTCAAGTACTTTTAAATCAAACAGTTCACCCATACGTGGAGTGAGCACTCTCTCCTTTAACCAGTCGAAACGTTTGCCATATAACCAGGTATCGAGAGGTACTGGAAAAGCGGTCTTGGGACGCAGGAGGATTTCATCCGGGATGGTTCCAGCAAACGCCAGACGCAGTGCGTACTTGTTAATATCGAGCTGGCCAGCAGATTCAGCGGAGGTTAGGGTGGCCGCTTTCTCTTGGGCGGATGCGTCCCGCCAGCGGAGTTTGTACTTGATCGGGAGGGCATTAGCCCACTCCACCAGGTTACGATCTGTATATGGCACCCTTCCTTCGACACCTTCCGCCATCGAGGTTGCATCCAAGCGTAGAAGCAGTGCTTTGAGGTGTACCTCCTGGAGAATGTGCAGAACCTTTTCATAGGGGTCGAGGCCAGCGTCATCGAGAGCGGACCATTGTCGGTCCCAGCTGGAAGTGATCTCACTCTCGACGTTTTGCAAAGGAAGTCGTGGGTGAAACCACTTATCGCGTTGTTGTTTCGGAACCCATTGATACAGGTGCATGAACTGGGCTTTGTGCCCGGCGAATGCAGAATCACCATAGAGATTGGTCAACGAGGCTGTGAGTCGGGCACGATCCTGATCGGAAAACGTCGATCCCTCGTTCTGCAAACGATCTGCCAGCCAGGCGTCATGGGGCGAACGTACCAGTTGTGTGTACCCTGCGAACACCTCGTCCGCGCCCTCTCCTGACAGTACAACACTCACTTTGCGTTTGATGAAGCGTGACAGGTAACGTAAGGGGACTTCATTGGGGACACTCAACGGGGTGTCCTTGACATGGATCAGCGACTCGAATTCCTTGAAGTAGCCCTCCTCGGTAAGAGTGACCTGTTCATGTTTCACCCCCAGCGCTTTGGCCATCATGCTTGAGTATTTGAACTCGTTACCCCCCTCTTCGCCGAACCCGATGGAGAAGGTGTGGAAGTTGCTTCCGATGATGGCTTTCATGATGGTTGTCAGGATGGCGCTGTCGACGCCGCCGGACAAATATGCGCCCACCGGAACATCTGCCATCAAGCGCCGTTTGACTGCACGTACGAGATGATTTCGCATCTTTTCGGCTACAACTTCCTCACCCGGATCTTTCTTGTCCGCTTCAGGTATCAGTGGCAATGACCAGTACTTCTTCTCGCTTCGACGGCGACCTTCCCACGTTAGATATGTCCCCGGTTGAACTTCCTTAATGTGACGGAAGAGGGTACGCCCATCAAAGCTGAGCCGGTAGTGTGCGAAGTAGTTGACCAAGGTGGTCAGGTCAGGTTCCCGGGGAAAGGTCGGATCGGCGAGGATGGTTTTGATCTCACTGCCGAAGCGTACCGCCCCATTCCGCATCGCCCAATACAGCGGTTTCACGCCCATGATATCGCGGGCAATTGTCAGCCTACGGGGGCCAATCTCCCACAGTCCGAACGCGAACATCCCTCGGAACTTGTCGAGCGCCCGGTCAATGCCCCAGTGCAGCAGGGCCTGTGACACCACCTCGGTATCGCAGGTGGATCTGAAGCGTATACCCTCAGTTTCCAGTTGCTTCCGCAGGTAACGTTGGTTGTACAGCTCGCCGTTGTAGGTGAGAATGCCGCGTCCGCCTTCGTCCACCCACGGCTGCGCCCCACCTTCGGGATCGACGATTGCCAGCCTCCGGTGACCGAACCCTACGCCATCGCCGTACCAGGTACCTCGTCCATCCGGGCCACGGTGGGCCAGAGTGTCGGTCATGGTCTCGAGCAGGTCATGGTCGACGACGCCACCGTCACTCAGGTTCAACAGTCCAGCAATACCGCACAAATGATCACCTCATTAGTTATGACTACAGGCTGTGGACTGCGGGCTACGGGTTGCTGTAAACTACTGAAACCCTATTACCACGGACTGAAGTCCGTGGTAATACCATAACAGCCAGCACACCTCCTACCACAACAAACAGCCAGTATCGTCATGCCCCAGACATTTATGTCTGGGGTCATCTGCCAAAACAAACGTCGGTCTCCCCAGACATTTATGTCTGGGGTCATCTGCCAAAACAAACGTCGGTCTCCCCAGACATTTATGTCTCAGTGTGTTGACAAACCCCTGTATTGGTCACAGGGTGTCATTTTGAAGCCGTCGTCAGTTCGACGGCTGAAAAAGATCGAACTTATAAACTGTTGGAAAAGCCCGATCTTCCTCACTGCGCTACGCTTCGTTCGGAATGACACACGTCGTATTCCAACGCTGGAAAAGCATTCGTTGACTTTGTCAGCAATCTGTCCCCAGACATTTATGTCTGGGGTCATCTGCCAAAACAAACGTCGGTCTCCCCAGACATTTATGTCTGGGGTCATCTGCCAAAACAAACGTCGGTCTCCCCAGACATAAATGTCTGGGGCACATTAAGGCTCACCCTGGGCGCTTGACAAGCAAGCATACGTCTGTCAGTTCCCACAGCCAGCCTACTGTATCCAGCATCCTCCACCGGCATTTCCTACCTGAACATATCTCTCCTCATAACCTAACACCGCTGATAATCAGAGACTCTCAGCGAAGTGAGTTAAAGTAGAGAGAAGAGTTGCAATCACTGTTCCATTGCCCGTATACTTGTATTGTACAAGTTGTATAATACCGGACGACTACTAGTCGAGGCGAAACGATGCGTGATGATGAATATCAGGCAAAGCTGCTGGATGCTTGGGAGGAAACCTACAAGAAGGGTCAGTTGACTTTCTGGTTGTTTCTGGGTTTGCGTGAACGTCCGCGTTATGTAGCTGAGTTGCGAGATTTCATTGAACAGGCGACGCGTGGTTCGATCTCGGCAGAAGAGCAGAGCTTGTATCGCAGCCTGCGCAAGTACAATAACCTGGAGATGGTTGATTTTGATCTGCGTGATGGAGATCGCGGCCCGGATCGTAAATACTATCGTTTTACGGATATCGGCGAATCGATACTGCAACAGTTCATCGAGCGGAATATCGCCTTGCTGTACGATCCAAAACTGAAATCACTCATCCAGAACTCGGAGGAAAAGGGATGTTTAAGCTTACACGCAACTTGAAGATTTTCGCAGCAATAGCAGCAGTCCTGACCTTGGCGTTTCACTATACATTAAGTCGTTTTCTCGCCGCCGAACTTTGGAACGGAGTTTTACTTCTGGCGTTGGGGTATGGCGTTTCGATGTATGTGAACGGTTTCTTCAACGGACGTAAGGAAGTTGCATTTCTTTCCCGGGCGGATTTCAGTTTCTCATATCACCTGGTGGCGTTTATCGTGGTAATTCCTCTCTGGATGCCTTTCCTCTGGACACGTCCCGAGACGGAGTTAAGCAATCGACTTGCCGAGTTTTTCGGAGCGGTATGCTGGGGCGTTGCTCTGTTGATTCACTACTTCGCCAGCCGCCGTTCGATCAAAGGATATGATCGAAAAGAGGTGTTCGATTAAATATGTGGAATGTGTTCTTTTCGGTTGAGTGAGCGTGGGAGTTCGTCTATATTGGACGAACTCTTCAATCCACCCTACCGACTGAGGACATATGAGCGACGACACTAGTCAGAACGACTCCGAACCTAAAGAAGTAGAAGAGCTGGAGGATCTGAGCCTCCTAGACAATTTCAAAATGTTGTTTGGTGCCTCACGAGGGTTCTGGCTGGTCAACCAGATTAACTTTCTCGACGGCATCGCTTACTTCGGAATCCTCAACCTGCTCACCTTGTTCATCTCTCGTGACGTCGGGATGTCGATCAACGCCTCCACAATTGCGGTGTCAACGTTCACCGGGCTGGTCACGTTGTTCATGTTTGGTGGCGGGTTTGTTTCGGATTGGCTCGGAGTGCGCAAGGCGATCACGTTATGCCTCGGCGGTTTGTTGATCGGTCGGATACTGTTGCTGATCAGCCCTGAGTTCGGCCATGCGTCAACGCTTTGGACCGGTTTGATATTCATGGCGATTGCCACCGGGATTATGCAGCCAGCCCTGTACGCCGGAGTCAAGGAATTCTCCGACCCGCGCACTGCTACCATCGGTTACAGTCTGCTTTACGCGATCATGAATCTTGGTATTGTCTCCGAAGGTATCCTCAGCCCGCTGGTTCGTGAATGGAGTCGCCCGGAACTGAACGATGCCGGTGAGACCATCAGCCACGGCATGTTCCACGGTAGCTTCCTCGATATTTTTGTCAATGAGTCGAACGGGATCGGAGGCGTGTTCATCTTTCTTGTCGGTGTGACAGCTCTGATGTTCGTGCTTCACATCATCCTGTTCACTAAGAAGGTCGAAGACCGTGACCGTTATGTGGAGGTCAACAAGAAACCTGTGGTAAAAGTTGGAGAAGAGAAAACGATGATGGAGCGGATCAAGGGACTTCCGTTCCTCGATCCTCGATTCATCTTCTTCATCTTCATCCTGCTCCCGGTTCGCACCCTTTTCGCGCACCAGTTCCTAACCATCCCCGAATATGTGTTCCGTGATTTCTCGGAGGCTGTTTCAGACCGTCTCGAATGGTTCCAGGCGTTGAATCCACTGATCATCGTAATATTCGTACCCTTGATCGCGATGTTCACCCGCAAGGTGAATGTAGTCAAGATGATGATCATCGGCACGACGGTGTCCGCATTGACCACGTTCATCCTCGTACCTGGGCCGCACGTTTCGACCTTGATCATTTATACGATTGTCTTCAGCTTTGGTGAAGCGATCTGGTCGAGCCGTTTCCTCGAATATGTAGCCGATCTGGCCCCGGCAGGCAAGGTTGGTGCTTACATGGGGCTGGCGGGTATCCCCTGGTTCCTGGCTAAGGCGACGACTGGTTTATACGCTGGCAACATGATCGAACGTTTCATTCCATTGAACGGACCGCACGATTCTGGGACGATGTGGTTGATCTACGCTTTGATCGCCTGTATCAGCCCGGTGGGTTTGATAATCGGGTACAAATGGGTGATGAAAAGTGTGAAGCATTCACCCAGCCAGGCCTGAACGAAGCAACACTTTGATTGGATGTACCAACGCCCGGATGATTATATGTCGGGCGTTTCTCTTTGCATCGGATTTGAGTACTTTGTCGAACTCAGAGAAGAGGCTGATAATACTGGGAACCTGTCCGCTCCCTGTTGCGTTGAAGGATAGGGAGTCATGGAAATTTCGTAGCTTTTCTGTTATCATTAGTGGCGATTCTGAGATACCACAACCGGGAAGAAAACAATGCGTCTAACTGGCTGGAGATTCCGAGGCTTGTATTGCCCGATGTGCGACTCACGGAACATCCGTCGCAGCACCCGGAACAGTTATTTCGAGCAGAAGATATTACCCTTGATCGGTGCATATCCCTATCGCTGCCGTGATTGCAGCAACCGTTTCTTTGTGCGGGTACGCAACCACAAACAATCCACTTCGGAAACGAGTTTTGTGCAGAGCGAGACGAGATCGGAAGAGCACACGTCTGAACTCCAGTCACACTGATATATCTCGTATGCCGTCTTCTGCTTGAAAAAAAAAAAAACCATCAAACTCTCCTTTCTCACGTATCCGCGTAAGTATCTCAACTAAACGTTCCATCGTCTCTTCCATCTCAGCCACCTTCGTGTCTTCAATGGCCTCCTTAATCACAGCCA
>CAJVXH010000124.1 GCA_913009835.1 uncultured bacterium | reverse complement strand
ATGCAATCTGCTAATTCTCTTGCTTATTAAATCAAGCGCAGTTAGAATTTTTTTATTGTTTATTGTTTTTTTTTTTTAATGATACGGCGACCACCGAGATCTACACTCTTTCCCTACACGACGCTCTTCCGATCTATGAAGAGTTTGATACGGTTGCGCTTCAGCCGCTCTCTGTTCAATCGTGGCTGCTGAATAAAACCTGGGCCAAAATCAACGCAACGCAACCAGTTCTCGACATGGATCGGAAGCCCTTCATGTTGCTCCAACCATTTCAGGCCAGTCTCGTAAGAAGTCGGATGGCTGGCGTCGCTGACTCCCGTCACACCGAGTGATAACAGATGATTCATCGCCGTACGCAAATGATGACGCAGCTTTTCCGGTTTCTCCACAGGGAGGTATTGGGTTACCCAATCCGCTGCATTTTCGCGAAGTATTCCCAGCGGATGACCGTCGTCATCAAGTTCCTGCCACCCACCTTCGGGTAGAGCAGATCGCCTGCTAAGATCAATAACATTTATTGCGGTAGAGTTCAGACGTGCAGAGTGATAGTCACGGGTGTGTAAGAGTAGAGGACGATTTGGACAAACTCGGTCGAGTTCGGCAAGTGAAGGCCAGGCGTTCTCGTTCAAACCGATTCCGACAAGCCAGTCCTTGCTATCGTCAGCCTGCGCACGGATTGATTCCAGTACTTCCGATTTGGTCAGCTTGTTCACCAATTGCAGATTGGCAAACAACCTCCCACCAATATCCAGATGCAGGTGCGCGTCGAAAAAGCCCGGGAGTAACCTTCCCCCCGGAAGATGAATAATCTCATCGTCCGATCTGGCAGCGGAGGAAATCTCGTTAGCCTTGCCCGTGGCGACGATACGACCGTCTTCAATTAGCAGCTCATCGTCGCCATGTTCCCATGGTCGGTCGTGTCGATGTACCGTCGCACCCGTCAGAATCGTTCTTGCCATTGAGATATTTTCTCCAAAAGAAGCAGACAGGCCCGTGTTTGCTCGCAAACGCGGCTGATCAGGCGGTCCAGCATTGGTGATCCCGACTTGACGAGTTTTCCAGTCGGGGCAAATTTGATTCGATGGTAGATTATCCACGACATGAATGTCGTGGGCATGTTCAGTTCCTATCCCTATCTTTTCCTATAGCCTATCTTTTCCTATAGCCTATCTTTTCCTATAGCTTATCTATTCCTATAGCCTATCTTTTCCTATAGCCTATCTTTTCCTATAGCCTATCTTTTCCTATAGCTTATCTATTCCTATAGCCTATCTTTTCCTATAGCCTATGGCCAAACAAAATCATAACCATTTACGAGTTCGTAGCCAAAGTCCTGCCGCATCAATATCGGGCTTGGAATACCTGTCCTGCTCTAATGTCGGGACATGCTCACGCAACTGAACCTGCAACTTTTGTATCCCTCTGCCTGGTTTCAAAGGCTTGCGAAGATCCACCGCCTGGGCAGCCGCCATCATCTCAATGGAAATGACTGTCTCCGTGCGATCCATGATCTCATTGGCTTTGAAACCGGCCCAGGTTGCCATGCTGACATGATCCTCTTTGCCCGCCGAGGTTGGGATACTATCCACACTTGCCGGATGCGAAAGGGTTTTATTCGCACTGACCAGCGCTGCTTGAGTCACATGATGAATCATGAACCCGCTGTTGAGACCGCCATTTTCAACCAGGAAGGCTGGCAATCCACTGATACTGGAATCGGTGAGCAGAAAAGTACGACGTTCGCTGATTGAGGACAGTTCTGTCCCGGCAATCGACAACAGGTCCGAGACCATTGCGACCGGCTCCGCATGGAAATTGCCACCGCTGATCACTTCACCGCTATCCACAAAGACCAGGGGATTGTCTGTGACCCCGTTGATCTCTGTCTCAAGCATCTCCTTAACATTATTCATCACATCCCGCACAGTTCCATGCACCTGCGGCGCGCAACGGATAGCATAAGGATCCTGTACTCGACGTTTGGCTTCTGGACTGCTCAGGATTTCAGAATTCTCAATTTGACCCCGGATAACAGAAGCACTGGTCAACGCTCCAGCATGACCTCGGATCTGATGCACGCGCTCATCGAACGCTGAAGTCAACCCAGCTACACCCTCCAACGTCCATGCACAAGCGGCATCCGCAGCCTCTACCAAATCGCTCAACCTCAGCCAGGCCTTCACCGACAGAGAGGTGGAGACTTGAGTGCCGTTGATCAGGCTCAAACCTTCTTTCGGAGCAAATTCGAGTGGTTTCAGACCGGCGAGCTTCAGCGCTTCAGCAGCTGGCAGACACTTACCCTCGTATGTTGCCTCACCCTCACCCATCATCACCATAGCAACATGAGCTAACGGCGCCAGATCACCAGAGGCTCCTACGCTGCCATGAGCCGGAATTACAGGCAACAGATCACTGTTCAGCATAGCCACCAGCATCTGAGCCAGTTCGGGACGACAGCCGCTGAAACCACGTGCGAGCCCGGTCGCCTTGGTCAAAAGAATCATCCGAACGAGATCCGAATCCAAGGCCGGACCCACGCCGCAGGCATGAGAGCGCACCAGGTTCTTCTGCAACAGGCTGAGATCTTCGGCGCCAATCTGAACCTCGCTGAACTTGCCAAAGCCGGTGTTAACGCCGTACACAGGATCGCCAACTTCTATCAATTTGAGAACGAGTGCGTTTGAGGCGAGCATCCGGTCAATTGCCTCACCGCTCAGACTCACCACAATCCCGCCCGAACCCACACTCTTCATCCGATCCAGGGTCAGTCGTTCCCGACCTATTTCCATATGACCTGCGGCATCCATGCTGCTTCCTTATGACAAGTCTTGAGTTCTGAGTTTTGAGTCCTTAGAAAAAAATAACACACTATCTTAACAGCTGAGTCCTGAAAAACAGGAAGGCCCGTGTTTGCTTGCAAACGCGGCTAATTGGACGACCTGACTCTTGATGACCCCGACTTGACGAGCAAGTCGGGGCAAACATCTAGATAACCGATTGTATTCAACCGCAGCAAGAAAAGAAGTTCTCGGTCTCGATGCAAAGAGCCCGGTGCCTGCGTTACTTGCCACGGACTTCAGTCCGTGACAAGCGCGAACTAAAGGTATGCAGAAACCACGGACTGAAGTCCGTGGCAAGTGGTCGTCATCCACAATCATCTTAGCGCTACTTGGCTACACCAGACGCCCGATATTCGCGAATCACGGTCACCTTGATCTGGCCTGGATAGACGAGCTCATTTTCAATCTTCTCCGCAATATCCTTGGCCAGTACTTCGGCGTAGGCATCCGACACTTTGCCATTTTCAACCATGATCCGAACCTCACGCCCTGCCTGAATCGCGTAAACCTTGTTCACGCCCTCAAATCCCTTGGCGATCTCTTCAAGATCATGTAAACGCTGTATGTAGTTCTCAACGTTCTCCCGGCGCGCGCCAGGACGGCTGCCGCTTATAGCATCAGCCGAGGCAGCCAACACTGAAATCACGTTGTCAGGAGGAACGTCGCCATGGTGCGACAATATGGTGTTGAGAACCTCCGGTGGTTCACCATATTTCTTCGCCAACTGCCCACCGAGCTGAACGTGTGTCCCTTCGGATTCGCGATCAATCGCCTTGCCGATATCGTGCATGAGACCGCAACGACGAGCCAATTTAGCGTTGAACCCGAGTTCGACAGCCAGCACGCCGGTCAACTTCGCCACCTCAACCGAGTGTTTGAGCTGGTTCTGACCGTAACTGGTGCGGAACTGCATCCGTCCAAGCGCCTTGATAAGTTCAAGATGCAGCCCGTGAACCTTGGCTTCCTGGGCGGCGCTTCGACCATATTCAAGGATGCGTTCGTCCAGTTCCTTCTGCGCCTTCTCCACCACCTCTTCAATACGACCTGGGTGAATGCGACCATCCGACACCAGCTTCTCAAGGACCATCCGGCCCAATTCCCGGCGCACTGGATCAAAGCACGATACGACAACCGTTTCAGGAGTGTCATCAACTATTATATCTACACCGGTAGCAGCTTCCAGGGCGCGAATGTTGCGACCTTCACGTCCAATGATGCGTCCCTTGATCTCATCGTTAGGAAGGGATATGGCGTAAACTGTAACTTCCGCCGTGTGCTCAGCCGCCGAACGATAGATCGCATTGACTATCAGTTCCTTGGCTTCACGGTTAGCGCTCTCACGCGCTTCATCAAGAATATCTTTTACCATCGTGGCTGAATCGGCACGAGCCTTGTCAACCAACGTAGACTGCAATTCCTCTAACGCCTGAGCCGCTGTCTTGCCCGCTAAACGCTGAAGCATCTCCTGACGCTCCGCGATCAACGCGTCCAACTCTTCTTCCTTGGTGGTGACGGTTTTTTCTTGGCGACGCAAAACGCGATCGCGTTCTTTCAGCTCTCGCTCTCGTTGCTTGGAACGTTCGACATGTCGCTCTGCGGTGATTTCCAATTCCGATACTCGCTTTTCCTCACGTCGAATCTCCTCAAAGCGCTTCTCTGCCTCAGCTTCATTCTTCTGTTTTGCTGCCAGAGCTTCATCACGAGCTTCCAATAACGCTTCACGCTTACTGTTTTCGGCTTCCTTTCCGGCTGTTTCAACTATCTGTTCCGCTTGGTTTCTGGCGGACTGGAGACGACTTTTATCTGAAGTGTTTCGGATGACCAGCGCAACGATCGCCCCCGCCGCAGCACCTCCGAGAACACTCAGAACCAGTATTAGCACTTCCATTGCTATCTATCTCCTTCGGGCTTGAATTCTTCCAAGCCCGGTATGAACACAGATCCCCACATTTCTACGAGAGATTGGAGAACGCTTTAGTTCACCAGATGGGTGTCCTCTCACTCGTGCTGAACTTCCTTACACTGTTGCCAGAAAGGCTTGTTCGCCACGAACGAAGTTGAACTCCCTTAATTGAGAGTGTTGGTTCTCAATCAGTGTCGTAGATATATGCAGGGATCGCGTAGTTGAACGCCACTCCGATCAAGACTGGGACAACAAATCATCCAGTCGATCAGACAGCGATGTGATCTTTTCATGATGTGAGCTCAATAATCGCTCACGATCCACCTGAGTGGATAACAACTCATCCGCAATATTCAACGCTGCAAGTATCGCAACTTTCAGCGTGGAGGATGGTTTCATTGCCCCCTGGATCTCATGCATCCTGGCATCTACAAAGGCCGCAACCTCACGGATGTAATCCTCATCCGACAAACCAGCACGGATGGGGTATTCACTTCCAAAAATGGAGACTTTGACAACTTGTGTTTCCTCAGCCAATGGAATCCCTCATTTCAATTCCAGTCTCCAGGATACACGATCCCTCACCATCAACCTGCACTCAACCCTCCAGAACTTCTAACTTACTGAGAAGGGTAGCCAGCTTACTGCGAATCAACTCCTCTTTCCTGATGTCCCGACGTTCAAGATTGGCCTGTGCGAGGTCACGTCGGAGCGAATCTACCATGTCGTCACGAACTGCGAGTTGTTCATGCAATGTACGGATCGTACTGTCTAGCTGTGTGTTCTGACCACGAAGTTCATTAACGTGACCCACGACCCGTTCTACCTTTATCTCCAACGTGTCCAGATCAGCCAGACCTGCTGAAGCAATCTCTGTCCCCAATTTCAACCCCCTCTTGATGCCCTCCCCCAGGCATACTATCCTCTTAGACGAACTCCCTTCAGCTTTTCCACTTCTGAAATTACCGTCTCAATGACCGGATCTATATCCCCATCGGTCAGTGTTCGGTCAACGGCACGGAAGACTAATCTGAAAGCCAAAGAACGTTCCCCGGTCGCCAAAGGTTCACCACTATAAAGATCAAACAAAACTACATCTTCAAGCAACTCGTTTGAATGATTCTGTAGCACTCTTCGTACTTCCTCCGCAGGCGTTGTAATGGGCACGATAAACGATACGTCCCTGGTGCTGGAGGGGAATCGTGAGAAGCGTTTGTAGCCACCATTATTGCCCGGGAGACGCAACTCCCCGGCAACAGGCTTCACCCAACGTTCCAAATCGAGCTCGGCCATATAAACAGGCTGATCTATACCGAAACGCTCCCCCACCTCCGCTTTCAACAAACCTGCAACCCCTGCAATATCGTCATTATCTGCCGCAACCTTGACGCCTAGCATGAGGTTATCACAACTATCATAGCTAAATTCCAGCGGTAAGTCAAGCGTCAATCCACGCGCGAGTTCGTTTAGAACAGTCACAACATCTGCCAGATCAACAGGTTCCGAGCTCCGGTCATAGGATTGAGGAATCCGCTGCCCAACCATTGCAAAACTGAGGTGTAAACGTTGCTCACCTTCGCAACCCAACCAACCCATCCCTCCAACCTGACCGACTTCGAAAACAAATATGTCTTCGAGACCACGATTGAGGTTGTGCTCAACCACTCTCAACAATCCGGGAGCCAGACTCGCCCGATACACGTTCATCTCAGGATTGATCGAACGCTGAATCTCAAATGGCTTCAAACCACCGGCAAAAGCCTCATGATCATCGCCTGAGGTCATTGCCGAGCAAATCGCCTCATGGAAACCCATCGCGACCATACTGTCTACGGCTGTATCAAGGATTCGCTCCAGTGGCGGATCTTCGTTGGACAAGACAACATGTGATTCTTCCGCCGTCGGAACCTTGTCATAACCCACATGACGGGCTACCTCTTCAACCAGGTCTATCTCTCGCTCGATATCATGACGCCAGCTGGGAGGGGTCACGACAACAATGTCACCCTTCTCCTCCACCCCAAACTCCAGGGACTCGAACACCTTGATCGCGTCGGACTTTGAAACCTCAAAACCGAGTACAACCCCAGCCCGCTCAGGACGATAATTAACCGGAGGCCGCTGATATGGAATTGGGCAGGCGTCCACAACACCCTGCAAGACTTCAGCACCAGCGTACAAGCGGAATAATTCCGCGCAGCGAGCTGCTGCGTTGGCCTGCATGCCCGGATCGGCGCCACGCTCGAAACGTCTGGAGGCTTCCGAAGGTAACGCCAGACGTTTAGCCGTCTTGCGGATCGTCGGCGGATCGAAGTATGCAGCCTCGATGATGACATCGTTGGTCGAGTCCGTCACTTCACTGTTCGCACCGCCCATCACACCACCGAGGGCAATGCCCTTCTCCGGATCGGCTATCATCAGGTCGGTGCTGACCAGCTTGCGAGACTTGTCATCGAGAGTGACAAAATCCTCGCCCTCTTCCGCCATCCGAACGATTATTCTACCATCCTTGACTTTATCGGCGTCGAAAGCATGCAGCGGCTGACCCAGTTCAAACAGGATGTAGTTGGTGATGTCTACCACGTTGCTGATCGGACGCTGGCCAATACTGGACAAACGCGCCTTCATCCATAGCGGGCTGTCCTGAACCGATACGCCCGTCACCTTGCGTCCCACGTAACGCGGGCATTGCTCCGGCGCGACTATATCAATCCTGAGCTCATCCTCGACATTGCGAGTGCTGGTCTCTTGAACCTCGAACGAGGGAAGACGGAGCGGACGTCTCCAATGCGACGCCAACTCACGCGCCATGCCGATATGGGACAAAGCATCCGGACGGTTGACCGTCACCTCAAATTCGAGCACCGCATCTTCGGCCGGGACTGCCTTCGAAAAATCATCTCCGACCTTGAAATCATCCCCGAGCTCGAGAATGCCGCCATGACTCTCGCTGATCTTCATCTCAGATTCGGATAATATCATCCCCTGGGACATCTCACCACGCAGCTTGCGTGATTCAATAGTGAATTCACCAATCCTCGTACCTACAGTCGCGACCGGAACAATCAATCCCTCACGACAATTGGGTGCGCCACAGACTATCGGCAAGATTTCGCCACCGATGTCAACCTTGGTCAATTGCAGCTTGTCGGCGTTCGGATGTGGGATAGCTTCGAGAACCTTGCCGACACGCACACCGTTCACATAACGCTTGATATACTCAATACCCTCGCACTCGAAATTGAGGAAGGTGAGAATCTCGGCGATCTGTTCCGGGGACTCGTCGAAATCGACGAAATCATGCAGCCAATTCAATGAAATCTTCATCGTCTACCTCCGAACTGCTGGAGGAAACGGATGTCATTTTCATAGAACAGGCGAATATCATCCACACCATAAAGCAGCATTGTCATACGCTCAACACCAAGCCCAAACGCCCAGCCCGTATACACTTCAGGATCAATGCCCACGGTCTCGAGAACGTTGGGATCAACCATTCCCGATCCACCAACCTCGATCCAGCCGCTCTGTTTGCAGACACGGCAACCATTACCCCCACAAAATGGACAGGAAACATCAACCTCAGCCGATGGTTCGGTGAACGGGAAGAAATGGGGACGGAAACGAGTCACTACATTCTTGCCCAGCAGATGGCGGTAAAATTGAAGAACTGTCCCCTTCAGATCAGAGAAGGTCACGCCCTTGTCCACGTATAACCCTTCTACCTGGGTGAACATGGGCGAGTGGGTCGCATCGGGTTTGTCGTTTCGGAAAACGCGTCCCGGTGCAACGATGCGAATCGGCGGTTTCTGAGCTTGCATGGTGCGAATCTGAACCGGGCTGGTTTCGGTGCGCAGAAGCATATCGGGAACATCAGCCAGATAAAGAGTGTCGCTGGCATCTCGAGACGGGTGCCATTCCGGGGTGTTCAGAGCATCGAAATTGTGCCAGACATCTTCCACTTCAGGACCGCGCATGACCGCGAATCCCATCCGGGAGAAGATGCGTTTTACCTCACGTTCGATGAGCGTGATAGGATGATAAGACCCCTGTGCTACCGGACGAGGGGGCAGAGTTGGATCAACGCCAGCCACAGTTTCCTGCTGTTCGAGATCCTTGACCTTTCGTTCGATCTCTGCCGTAGCAAACTGTTTCAACGAGTTCAGTGTCTTGCCGAATTCTCCCCGGATCTGCGGTTCCACTCTGCCAATCTGCTTAAACAGATCAGCTATACTCCCCTTGCGACCGATGTATCGAACTCGAACCTCCTCAATACTGTCAGGAGAATCCGCTTTCGAGATATCTTTTTCAAGTGCTTCGCGTAAGGTTTGAAGTTCTACTATCTTTTCATGCATAGTATCTCTTAGTCTTGAGTCTTGATAAACTTACAGGCCCGTGTTTGCTTGCAAACGCGGGTTATCGAAGATCAAAATCGAGATCCTTCTCGTGCCTGCGGCACGTCAGGATGACTCGTCACTTGCCAGAAGCTGGCTCCCTATTTGGCCCGACTTGTTACGTCAAGACGGGTGTCACTCACAGTTCGTCGTGAAACACGTACAGGGAAAACTCTTTTCAACCGTACGCGATTCCTGACTTGCGTAGCAAGTCAGGCCACATCTCAAGTACCATGTTACGCCGACGCTGGATCTGATAGTACCTTCTTCGTCTTGCGTGCTATCACCAGCTCTTCGTTCGTGGGGATAACATATGCGCCAACACGACTGCTGTCGGCGTGTATAGCACGTTCCCCATCCGTTATTAAATTCTTCTCAGCGTCAATCTCTACACCAATGAAGCTGAGACCTTCGAGTACTCTGCTACGCAGTAGACTCGAATTCTCACCAATACCGCCTGTAAACACAATGGTGTCGAGTCCGCCCATTACCGCGGCGTACGCACCAATGTACTTCTTGACCCGGTAACAGAATACATCAAACGCCAGCCGAGCGCGATCATTCCCGTTCTGCATCTCCTCCTCAATCTCGCGCATGTCTGATGATACACCGCTCAAGCCAATCAGACCACTATGCTTGTTGAGCAGAGTATTGACCTCACCGAGCATCAGCTCTTCGCGACTCATCACGTGCAGAACCGCGCCCGCATCAATATCTCCGGTACGAGTTCCCATCAGCAGACCTTCCAGCGGAGTCATGCCCATACTGGTGTCAACGGATTTTCCGCCATCAATTGCGGTGATTGATGCGCCGTTGCCAAGGTGAGCGGTAATAACCTTCTGCTCACTCAGCGGCGTTCCAGTCAGTTCTTCAGCACGGTTGGCAACGAAAAAATGGCTGGTTCCATGGAAGCCGTACCGCCGCACACCATAACGCTTGTACAACACATACGGAAGGCCGTAATGATAGGCATAATCCGGAAGTGTGGAATGGAAGGCCGTATCAAACACAGCAACCATCGGAACATCTTTCATCATGCGCTGACAAGCGTTGATTCCCTTGATATTCGCCGGATTGTGTAACGGTGCCAGATCAATGCACTCGTTCAGTTCTTCCATCACCTTGGTGTCTATTGCGCAAGACTCGGTCAGGACTTCGCCGCCGTGCACGATGCGGTGTCCGACAGCTTCAATTTCATTGCGTTCCCGGATAACACCGTGATTGGTAGACAGGAGTATCGCCATGATGTACTCAATAGCGGCACCATGGTCAACGATCTCACCGGCAACCTTGACTTTGTGACCGTCAAAACGCACATGTTTAAGGATCGCACCCTTCATACCGATCCGTTCCACTGATCCCTTCGCCAGTACCTCCTCCTCATCCCTCATGGAGAAAAGCTGATACTTGATCGAAGAACTACCGCAATTCAACGTCAAAATTTTCATCACATCTCCAAACTTTCCGTCCCGCTCTTTCAAGACGGATGAGCTATGCAAAATGCTAACA
>CAJVXH010000123.1 GCA_913009835.1 uncultured bacterium | reverse complement strand
ATCAGTTTCAGAACGAACTACTCGCATACCCTTACCGCCGCCACCCATCGCCGCCTTAATTAATACCGGGTAACCGATCTTATTCGCAAAGTCAATCGCTTCCTGCGTATCCTCAACGCTACCCTCGGTTCCGGGTACCACAGGCACGCCGGAACCCATCATGATCGAACGAGCTTTAGTTTTTGATCCCATCGATCGAATCGCAGCGGCAGGTGGACCAATCCAGACAAGACCAGCTTCTTCCACTGCGGTGGCAAATTCCGCGTTCTCAGAGAGGAAACCATAACCCGGATGAATAGCCTCAGCGCCAGATTGTAGGGCAACCTTGAGGATCTTGTCCCCACGTAAATAGCTTTCAGATGCGGCAGGGGGACCAATGAACCACGCTTCGTCGGCGAGCTGAACGTGTATCGCGTTGCGGTCAACCTCAGAGTATACCGCAACTGCGCGGATACCCATTTCCTGGCAGGCACGGATAACACGAACCGCGATTTCACCACGATTGGCAATCAGAATTTTGTTGAACAAGGTAGGTTAATTCTCCCTGAAGCGCTTGGAAAAGCGGTCTTATGATAGATAATCAAAACATACTGAGTTAGCAAAGCTGAGAGAGTGTGTTCTCCCAGCTTCGCTCTTAACTTTGGAAAGCATACAAAACAATCTTATGCAATCAGCCGTTGTCGACTGTAATGACTAACGGTTGCGTGTTTCCATCTCCAACGGGGAAGTGGAGGCAAGCAACTCCGACACGATCGCATCCAGACGGTCAAAGTCCGGCGGCTTGTTGATGTAATAATCAACGTGCATGTCTTTCATCGCTTCCTGGACTACCTCATCAATGTAGCCAGAGAGAACGATGATACGAGTGCCGGTCAATTCCGCTTCCTTACGCAGGATCGAGGCGATACGAATACCATCTGTGCCCGGCAGGTGCAGGTCAAGGATGACCACTTCCGGACGATACTTCATGAGCATGATACCCGCCTGAGCAACATCCTCAGCTCCAAGGACTCTACGGTCTGGACGCTCCAGGTTCGGTATCAAGGCTTTCAGCAATTCAGGATCATCATCAATGAGTAGCACCGTTGGTGGTGTTGCACCTGACTCCCACTCCGGTGGCACATCGAAACCATGCAGTTTGCAGAATCGCACGAGATCGTTAACGTTGACACGATAGTGCCCCCCGGGAGTCGCACTGGCCTTCAGCCGACCGGCTTTGATCCAGTTTGCAACCGTCTCCGGAGTGACATGACAGTGCCGCGCAATTTGTCCCGTGGTAAAACGCTCTGTGTCCTTCCTACGACGTGTTACCATTTCTCCTCCCTAGTTCACTGACATGAATGGAATGAGGTCAAAAGTGAAAGACGATTCCATCAATCAGTGATTATCTGACTGTTTTCGATATTCCAACTTTTCACGAATATAACTAGTTAAACTACGTTTCCCCAAGAAACAAAATACTGTAATACACAAAAAAGAGCCTCCTCCAGAGACCACTTTTCGGCGTTTCAATAAAGAAAAACTTATAGCCACTTGTCAATGACAAGTAGAAAATGGCTCACGCCCTGATAAACATCATGGAGCAATATAGGGTCTAACGTAAGTAATAGAAAGTGATTGCGATGGTAGTACTGTTGACATGGGAGAGCTGAAATCTTCTTGTTGAGATATCATACACCACTGATCTCGACTTATTTTTGGGAATATGAGGACTCTTTTTGCGAGACAGCCAAGTTAGAGGATCGCTCTCTGTAGAGACCCAGACTCGAGCGAATAACCTTTTGGAAAGATGAGGTCGAGAACGGAGAGAGGGTAACTTCTATTGTTCTTCTACTGCCTGACCGTTGAGAGAGATATACTCCCTGGAAACATCATCGATGGATGAACGTACTGAGGGCAGCCCCTTGTCTCGTCAGGTTGCCTTGCACAAATTACGCACATTCAACGGGCAGATATATTCAGCCCAACCATTATGGAGCTATGAGTTGAACCGTACGCCAAAAACTTGGATCCCTTTACTTCTAACTCTGCTGGTGATTGTGCTCGACAGAGTCACCAAATTGATTGCTGATGCTACCATGGATCAAGGCCAGTCCATTCATCTGCTCGGTGATGCAGCGCAGTGGACTCTGGTCTATAATTATGGGATGGCATTTGGAATGAACCTGGCAGGGGGAGCATTGCTGGGATATGTCTCCGTGCTGGCGGTAGTAGTCATTCTGTTCGTTCTTCTGCGGACCCCGCCACGTCAGTTAGCCAGCCGCTGGATACTGGCAGCCATACTCGGTGGGGCTGTAGGGAACACCTATGATAGAATCAGATATGGATATGTTATAGACTTCATTGATGTTAACCTGCCAGATTTTCTAATGGAACGCTGGCCAGTTTTTAACTTGGCGGATTCCGCCGTTTCGGTGGGGGTAGTGCTACTCCTCCTGATGATGATTATCGTCAAGGATGACAGAGGATTAGATGGAGTCAGCATTTCGGGTGAGGGAGGTACCATTATTCATAATGACAGCTCGCAGTCCATGGATTGGAAAGATCCAACCGCTACGATAGAAGTCGCTCAACCAGATGAAGACCTCCTAACGCAAGATAGCGATCCATCGCTCGAGGATCGGGCATGAGAATATCTATGCGCCATGTTGTCATTTTCCTGCTGGCACTCTCGCTGAACGTAGTAGCGTTCGCCCAGGAATATCCCGATCCGCGCGGATTTGTGAATGACTTCGCTCAGGTGATGTCCGGCGAGGAAGTGCGTCAGCTGAACGCACTGTGCCTCGAGGTCAAGCAAAAGGCTACCATCGAGTTGGCATTTGTGACCATGGATAGCATTCCCGGCGGGGATGCCATCTCCATGTACGCCACCGAGCTGGGGCACCGTTGGGGAGTGGGAACCAAAGGGACGGATAGAGGCGCGCTGGTCTTGTACAGCACAGGTAGTGCAGATGGTAACCGCCAGGTGTTCATCGCTACCGGATACGGATTGGAAGAATACATTCCGGATGGTTACGCTGGGAAGATCCGTGACCAGATACTGGTCCCTTACTTGCGTGAAAACCGGGTGTTGGATGCTTTTGCCGCAACTGCGGTGACCATCGTTCAACGGGTGGAACCATCAATCCAATTGAGCGGAGCTTCGCAGTATCAGGGGAATCGTTCGCCTCAACAAGGCGAGGGCCCCAGCCTGTTCAGCCTTATTTTCATGGTCGGTATATTCATCCTCATGATGTCCACTCGATTTGGACGCATGATGCTGTTCGGCATGCTGCTCGGCAGCCTGATGGGCGGACATCGAGGACGCTGGGGCGGAGGTAGTGGCTTTGGCGGTGGCGGATTCGGCGGTGGGTTCGGAGGCTTTGGCGGTGGCGGATTCGGCGGCGGTGGAGCCGGTGGTAGTTTCTAAACTGAGGTTGTTTAATTATGGACGATAAACTGGCGGCAAATCTGGATTCCGCGGTGGAACTCTGGAAACAGTTCTGGGGTGATGAGCTCGAATCCATACACTTGTATGGATCACTGGCCCGTGGAGATTGGTCGAAAGGATCAGACATCAATCTGGTCATGTTTGTGAAGAACAATGATTATTCGCGTTGGAGTGAGGCTGCCGGGATCATCCGCCGAAAGATGAAGAAGGGATTCGGCATCCCGCTGATGATGACCAGACGCTATCTGGAGAGTTCGCTGGACGTATATCCGATAGAGTTTCTTGACATGAAACTGTTTCATAAAACACTGTACGGAGATGATCCGTTCGAGTCACTCAATGTTGAACTTCGCCACCTTCGCCTGCAGGCCGAACGTGAGATCAAGGGCAAATGGGTCGCGATGCGGCAGGCGGCACTGGAACTGAGCGGCAACACTTCTGGCACAAGAGATTTGCTGGCAAGGTCGGTTCCAACCTGGAACGCCGTATTCCAGGCGTTGCTGGTGATTGATGGTCAAGAAGTCCCCGCCGACAAACAACAGGTGATGCAGGCCGGGTGTAAATTGGTCGGATTGGACGCGAGCGTATTTGAGGAATTGTTAATGGTGCGCAACGAAAGCAAGAACATCAACCGAAACGCGGCATCCAGTTTGCTCACTCGTGCCCTGGAACAGGTGGACAAACTCGCGATTTACGCAGACAAATTGAGTGTGAACGAGTAACGTACCTTGATATGAACATCTGCGCCGACGGATTCTGATGAGGATGCTGGTTGAAGCGTGGATGAAACGATAATTGTAGAATTTGAGGACTGGAATGGACGATAGAAAAAAACGTTCTGTTGGCATCATCCTGGGGATAGCTGTTTTATTTCTGATCGTGGTGTTCAACTATTCATTCGTGCAGGGTACCTACAACAAGATGGTGGACTACCAGGAGATCACCAATTCTGCCTGGGCGGATGTGGAAAACAACCTGCAACGAAGATTTGACCTGATCCCCAACCTGGTGAGTACCGTCAAAGGCTACGCGGAACAGGAGAAAGAAGTTTTTCTCGGCGTAGCCCAGGCGCGTTCACAAGTTGGTGCAGCTTCCAACCGTGGTGAAAGAATTCAGGCAGAACAGGGATTGAGCGGTGCATTGTCGCGGATGATGCTGGTTGTGGAAAACTATCCGCAGTTGAAATCGGATCAGAATTTCAAAGCCTTGCAGGATGAGCTGGCGGGAACGGAAAACAGGCTTGCCGTTTCACGCAAACGCTATAACGATGCGGTGAAGCAGTACAACGTGACTATTCGTCAATTCCCGGCGAAGTTAATTGCGGGCTTCTTCAATTTCGAACCACGTGAATTCTACGAAGCACCTCAAGAGGCGCAACAAAATCCGGTGGTAGAGTTCTAATCATAAGATAGTATTCCCAGTTTTGCAGCAAGTCATTATGCAGAGTACATTCACTGACGCTTGTCAGTATACGATTCAAGAGGTGAGGAGATAATGGGCGCTCGCATTCAGCTTGATGTAACCCGCATGATGGCGGATGTAGTCGGGTCGCACGGCGCCACACAGGAAGAACTCGACCAGCATTGGCCGCGAGTGCAGTCGATTTTGCAAACGCTCGAGTCAAAACGTAAAGCCGGTGAACTTCCATTTTACGATCTGCCAGACAGTGATCAGATCGTTGAATCGATTGAAGCGTTCGCAGCAAAAGCGCGTGCGAAATTCCGCAATGTGATGGTGCTCGGTATTGGCGGAAGTGCGCTCGGGCCCAAAGCTCTGCGCGATTCTCTGAAACCCGCATTCTGGAATGAACGCCCTGATGAGATGCGGGACGCTCCGCGTTTGTTTATTCCTGACAACGTTGATCCGGAATACTTCGGTGCGGCGCTGGAAATCTGCAACCCTGCCGAAACGCTCTATGTCATCATCACTAAATCCGGCAGCACGGCAGAGACCATGAGTCAGTTCATGGCAGTATTGTCGGTGTTGAAGGAAAGGGTGGGGGACCGCTACACCGATCATCTGGTATTCGTTACCGATCCCGCAAAAGGTGCTTTACGCCAGATTTCGCGCGAGGAGGGTATTCAATCCTTCAGCATACCATCGGCAGTTGGTGGACGGTTCAGCGTGATGACTCCGGTCGGTTTGTTGCCAGCTGCATTGGCGGGAATTGACATCCGCAGCCTGTTGGCTGGTGCGGCTGAACAGCGGGAGAATGTGTTCGCACGGGAGTTCGACAGCAATCCCAGCGCGGCATTCGCCCTGTTACAATATCTCGCTCAATCCAAACGACAGCAGTCCATCCAGGTGATGATGCCTTATTCCAACGCGCTGTACCGGATCGCTGATTGGTTCCGGCAATTGTGGGCTGAATCGTTGGGCAAACGATTATCGGTGACCGGGGAAACTATAAATGTCGGTCCAACACCAGTCGCGGCGTTAGGTGCAACTGACCAGCACAGCCAGGTGCAGCTGTATGTGGAAGGACCGCATGACAAGACTTTCACCCTCTTGCTGCCGAAGAACTACCGTGCTTCGGTCAAATGTGGAAAGCACTACCCGGAGATGGACAGCATTGATTATCTCTCCGGAATTGACCTCGGCACATTGCTCAAGTTTGAGGGAGAAGCAACTCAACGTGCATTGACAGCAGCTCGTCGACCGAACATGGCTTTCCTCATCGAGGAAGTGGTACCTGACACGGTTGGCGGGTTATTATATCTGTTTGAAGCGGCGACATTGGTTGCCGGCGGATTATATGAAGTGAATCCGCTCGATCAACCAGGTGTGGAAGCGGGCAAGGTTGCCACTTACGCTCTGATGGGCAGAAGCGGATATGAGAGTACCAAAGCCGAGATTGACAAGGAACGGGAACGTCCCGCTCGCATCATCGGCTGAAACACCTGAAAATCGTTATATCGCGTCGGGCGGATGAGACAGCAACCTCCCGGCGTTTGCTTTTCGAGACTGTTGATTATCAAAGAGATAAAGACGAGATCCTTCACTTTGTTCAGGATGACGTCTACTGCTCAACAACATGGGACAGTCTCTCTTTAAAAGGACACTGGGATGGCTTGCGAGACATTAAGGCATAATTGCGGCGTAATCGGCATATGGGACAACGATAATGCCGCCGAGCTGGTGTACCATGGACTGTACTCATTACAGCACCGAGGACAAGAGTCGGCAGGCATCGTCACCGCTGATAATGGCCACTTTTACCGTCACTATGGAATGGGCACACTCACCCAGGTCTTTAGCGGACCGGATGCTATTGCCAAGCTCAAAGGACGATCCGCAATCGGGCACAACCGATATTCCACTACAGGTTCGTCCAGCCATGACAACATCCAACCGCTGGTGGCGGAATTGAGGGATGGACCGGTCGCCATCGCACACAACGGCAACCTCGTAAACACCAGAAAGCTCCGACGTAAATTACAGGAAGACGGTGCGATTTTTCACAGCACGACTGACAGTGAAATAATCGTTCACCTGATGGCACGTTCAAAACACGATAAGGTCCGTGACAAACTGCGGGATGCAATAAAAAAGGTTGAGGGAGCTTATTCGATCACGGTGCTGTCCAATCACGCGCTGTACGCTGCGCGCGATCCCCAGGGATGGCGTCCGCTCTGTATCGGAAAGCATGAGAACGGATCGTGGGCTGTTGCTTCGGAAACTTGTGCGTTCGATTTGCTGGGTTATGAGTACGTTCGGGATGTAAATCCCGGTGAGATGGTAGTAATCGATGAAAATGGGATGGAGATTGTCCCGTTTGCCAAACCGAAGAAAACGTTCCAATGTATCTTTGAATATGTCTATTTCAGCCGTCCGGACAGCCGTGTCGCTGGTGAATACATAGATAAATACCGTAGACGGATGGGCAAAAACCTCAGCGATGAACATCCGGCCGGAGATGCCGACATCGTTATCTCTGTACCGGACAGCTCGAACACCGCTGCACTCGGATATGCCAGTCAGTCTGGTTTGAAGTTCGAGATGGGGTTGATCCGTAATCACTACGTTGGACGCACTTTCATCCAACCGACCCAGACAATGCGCGAGATGGGTGTCCGGCTCAAGTTTAACCCCGTAGGCGGGGTGCTAAACGATCGCAAGGTAGTAGTCGTTGAAGACAGCATTGTACGTGGTACCACGCTGAAGAAACTGAGCGTGCTCTTGCGTCAGGCAGGCGCAAAGGAACTGCACGTGCGCGTTTCCAGCCCACCAATCCGTTTCCCGTGCTACTATGGAATGGACTTCTCTTCCCACGGCGAACTGATAGCTGACGATAAGAGTGTTGAAGAGATACGGAAGCATATCGGTGTAGATAGCCTGGGCTACCTGTCAGTTGAAAGACTGCTGGCAAGTGTTCCACAGGGCGAAGGCATTGGCTACTGTACCGCTTGCTTTACTGGAGATTATCCGACGGACGTCTCCGAAGAGATTGAGTACGAGAGCAAGTTGCGATATTCAACAAAGACCGGAGAAGAAACCTGAGTTGACGGTTAATTCTCATACAACATGATAGAACTCATGAGCCTACACTTTTTTGATTCACGTCGTAGAAAGAAACTACCGTTTACGACTATCCAACCGGGACGGGTCAGCATATATAATTGCGGGCCGACCATCTACGATTTCGCTCATATCGGTAACTTCAGAGCGTTCATCTTCACCGACATCCTGCGACGCTGGCTGGAAGTCAGTGGCTACAATGTTACTCAAGTGATGAATCTGACCGATGTGGATGACAAGACTATAAAACGCAGTCAACGTGAAGAAGTATCACTCACCGAGGTAACCCAGCGGTTCCGGACGGCCTTCTTCGAAGATATCGATTGCTTGAACATCAAACGTGCGCATGAATATCCGGAAGCGACCACCCACATTGACGAGATGGTGAAGCTGGTCGAGAGCCTGATCAAGGAAGGCAATGCCTATAAGGCGGAAGATGGATCAGTCTACTTCTCCGTCAGCAGTTACGCTAACTACGGTGAACTGTCAGGTAAACATCTGGAAGACCTCCGCATCGGCGATAGAGTCAGCTCGGATGAGTACGAATCAAAGGACGATGTCCGTGACTTTGCCTTGTGGAAAGCCTGGGATGAGGCCGATGGTGATGTGTTCTGGGAAACGTCAATAGGGAAGGGACGTCCCGGCTGGCATCTCGAATGCTCGGCAATGTCCACCAAGTATCTGGGCAAGGATTTTGACATCCACACTGGTGGCGTTGATCTGATCTTCCCCCACCATGAAAACGAGATAGCGCAGGCGAAATGCGGCATTGGCGGTGATTTCGCACACTGGTGGCTGCACAATGAGCACTTGTCCATCGAAGGCAGGAAGATGAGCAAGTCGCTCAACAATTATTATACCCTGCGCGACATTCTTGAGATGGGATACAAACCGCGTGAGATTCGGTACGTACTCTCATCGACTCACTATCGCAGCAAACTGAACTTCACATTCGATGGCCTTGCGGCGGCTCGATCAGCAATCGAACGTATCGATGAATTCCACGAGAGCTGGGATCAGTACCCCGATGGCGATGCAGCGCCGGAAGCGACGGAAGCGATCGATCGTGCCCGCACAGCTTTCAACGCGGCAATGGATGATGATCTTAATGTCAGCGGCGCACTGTCACACGTTTTCACCCTGATCCGTGAGATCAACGCCATTCACCACCAGGGTAAGGCGACAAAGGGCTTCCTTCCCGAGTTGAAAGAACTGTGGGAAAGATTCGATCATGCATTGGGTATTCTCAAACCGTTCGGTGAGGCCAGCTCAGCTGACGATGAGGATTCGCAACGCATTGAGACGTTGATCGAAGATCGTCTGGAGGCGCGGAACTCAAAAGACTGGGCGCGAGCTGATGAAATTCGTGACCTGCTTGCCGATGAAGGCGTCGAACTCAAGGACGGCCCTGAGGGCACACGTTGGAAACGTCGACAGGATTAACCGAGTATACGGGCTGAAATGTCACTTCAATTCAAAGGCCGAATCTGCATCTGTTGGGTCGCGATCCTCGTTCCTGTTCTCCTGATTCTGTCGGGAGTGGCAACAGGCGGAGGGGTACCGGACTCGTTGCGAAACCCACCGGACTCAATGTCTGTGCTGCCGCCGGATACAGTTGAGATTGATATTGAAGCACTGCTTCACGAAACCGGCAAAACCAGGGATACTCCCTCGGTACTGCATGACGATTCGCAATCAGAGACGGATTCCACCGATTCCGATGAAGAGGCTGAAGCCACTCATCATGACGATGCCGCAGTAGCTTACCATTCGGCAGATGGTAATGGGGTGGAAGCCCGACCATGTCCGAACGGAACAGTCTATGACGTACCCTTTGGAGTGGGTGAAAGACTTCGCTACTACATGGAGTTTTCATTCGTAAAGGCCGGTTTGAGCGAGATGTCGATCAAGGGCGTTGAGATGGTCGAAGGGCGGCCAGTATATCACATAAACAGCCGCGTCAAATCCACAAAAGGTATTGACCTGATCTACAAGGTGCGTGATACGGTTGATTCATGGTTCGATGTTGGCGGGCTGTATTCTCAACGATACGAACGCGACATAAACGAAGGCAGGTATCACAGTCAGAAATTCTTCGACTACGATCATGACACTGGCTGGGTTGCAATCTCCAACGAAAACGGCCCCAAAGGGATTACCCCATTCCTCCCGTATAGCCACAATATCATCTCGGCCCTTTACTGGGTTCGTGCCCAGGAACTAGTAGAAAACACCGAGATGGTTGTCCCGGTGCATGATCTGGATGTACAATATCCGTTAACAATCAAGGTTTACGGTAAAGAGACCATCGAAGTTCCGGCTGGCACTTTCGATTGCATCAAGGTCGAGCCGGTGATTAAATCAGAAGGCTTATTCAAAAAGGCCGGACGTGTTTTTGTCTGGCTGACCGATGATTATCGCCGTTTACCAATTCGGATGAGCACCAAGATTTCTGTCGGTACAATTGACGGAGATCTCGTCGAGTTCCGCCTCGGCACACCTTATTTCCCCGGAGTTGAAGCTCCCCCTCACACCCGTGACGATGAAGAGTGGGACTGGTAATCTGGCGTTAATCCACTCTCACCCTGACATTTGTTTCCCGTTCCCATCAACAAGTCTTGCCTGAATGCTTACCTGTATCCGGTTATCCAGTTAACTCAGCCGGGGTCGCTTCTTGCCCCAGACATTTATGTCTGGGATGACCAAAAGTTCAAAACCGAGATCCTTCCGTCTGCGACGTCAGGATGACGTGTGTTGTCATGCCCCT
>CAJVXH010000122.1 GCA_913009835.1 uncultured bacterium | reverse complement strand
TTATATGATTTTTTTTTTTTAATGAGACGGCGACCACCGAGATCTACACTCTTTCCCTACACGACGCTCTTCCGATCTGGGAGTTGGCATGGGCGGCGCGTTTTCGGCTGTTAGTAATGACCAGACAGCCATGTTCTGGAATCCTGCCGGACTGGTTCATGCTGCGAATACGACGGTGATGTTTGAGCATGTCACCTATTTCGCTGACATCAACTACGACGCCGTGGGCGCGACTCGTCGGATCAATGACACCTTCACCATCGGTGCATTTGCTATGGCGATGGGGTCAGGTGACATGCCCGTCACCACGGTTGCTCAACCAAATGGCACCGGTGAGAACTTCAGCGTGACAGACGTCGTTGGTGGTGTCTCGATTGCGATGAAGCTCACCGACAAGTTTTCCTTTGGTACCAACCTGAAGTATGTCCGTGAAGATTTGGACACGGAAGTTGCGACAAATTTCGCTGTTGACGTTGGTATCATGTACGACACTCAGTGGAACAGCATCCGGCTGGCGATGGCGATTCGCAAC
The DNA here is from genome assembly GCA_913009835.1 of uncultured bacterium. GTDB lineage: Bacteria > Electryoneota > Electryoneia > Electryoneales > Electryoneaceae > BMS3BBIN04. Next base: position 10,239 of record CAJVXH010000122.1, on the reverse strand, counting down.
TTTGCACCGGAGAGCGAGCTGGATGGCGGATATCATGACTACCAGAACGGAACCCCGGCAGAGGAAGCGACCGCATTTCTCCCCTACCACTTCCCGATGATTTTCAGACTCGGGGTGGCCATGGATCCTATATTGACAGATGAGCACCGGCTCACGCTGGCGGCTGATCTCGAACATCCTAACGATAACATCGAACGAGTCAACATTGGCAGCGAGTACGCTTTCCATGAGATGTTCTTTCTGCGCGGTGGTTACACATTCCGTCATGACACTCTCGGCCTCAGTGCCGGGTTTGGTGCAAAGTGGCAGAGTGTGGGTATTGACTATGCGTTCAGCGAGTATGGAATTCTCGAGGATGTTCACAGGTTCAACATCTCGTTCTCGTTCTGATCGCACCCCTTGAGGGTGGGATTGAGATCAGGAGGTTTTTAGATGCAACGACTGAGATATACACTCGTCTGGGTTCCGGTTCTGCTGCTGCTGATGGCTTCAATGCTGATGGCACAGCCACAGCCAGATTCCGCGTACTACTACGAGCATTCAAATACGTTTGAGTTGTTTTTCTCTGGGGAGATTGTCGTTGATGCTGCTTCGTTTGTCATCAGCGGCATATTGGTAGACGATGATCTTGGCGGTCCATTTCCTGACCATGAATTGCGTGGAGGGACGCTTACTGCCGCCAACACCGGGGACATCGCATTTCACCCCTGGTTTGGGGGAGTTATTGGTGAGTATACCTACACTCCGGTCCAGGGAAATCCAGAGGATCGCGAGGTCTGGGGATTGGACTATGCAGACCTGATAGGGGTGGAGGAGGATATGGATCATACCCTCTTCGATCACATGCGGCTCTATTGTCCGGCAGGGGTTGTTGTTTCTCCCTCAGGCCAGATCAGTGAGGCAGGCTGGGTTGATCTAACCTACGTCGAAGCGGAATCCAACCAATTCGTTGAGTTGACCGATGCAGTTTACAATGCTGCGACAAATGCCTTGACCCTCGACTTCAACCGCATCATGCAGTTCGACCAGATCCCGGAAGACCTCGCAGAACCACACCCTGACAATCCTTCCTGGCCAGGTCCGGGAGATGGGATAATGGGGGGTGCTGACAACGAGGATCGTAACGGGAACGGGGTTCTTGATTTCGAGGCGAATGTCAATGTTCCCATGATCAGGATTACGGATTCTGCTGGTGGTTCGGTAACCCTTTCCAGCGCGATGGATATGACGCGAATGGATTCAGAAACCCTCGACCTTGAGCTACTACCTACAGAACGTGCAGCTGTCGAGAATCTCGACACCGAATCGTTGATGATCAGCTTTGACCGGTATGCCTTTGTAGACGTGGATTACAATCCTGCTCAAGCTGTAGCTGGTTTTCCGCTTGAGTTTGTTGCTGATTCAGATCCATTGGTTGCTGAGACTGCCACTTATGATATGGGGTTGAACCTGCTCAAGGTGAAATTCAATCTCCCATTGGGATCGAATGTCAGGCAATATGCTGTCATACCAAAACTGATTTTTCAGCGGGTGACGGCTGATTCAACGTATCGTTATGCGTTTGAGGCCGGTTTTGCAGGTCTGGCAAACAGCGATTCTACGCTGACTGTGACTCTCGGTGTAGGCACATCGCACACGACAGAGGATATGATCGACTCGGACCCGGATGGGCCGGATGGCGAGTTTACCCTCTTCGTCCGTGCAAACGCAGTATCCAGCTACCTCGGCAACGGTAACCTGGAAACGACTGAAGATCCGGTCCCGGTCGAGATCATTCCGGAAGGCTCGAACAAGGGTCCAGAACTGGATCCCGATTTTCCACCCTACTACAACGCTGAGACCAATGAGCTGTTCTTGCGTTTTGATGTGCGTCTTGACGAACAGTTCCTGTTTGAGAGCATCCATCTCTACACTGATACTGATACTGTTACCCTGAGCGATGGTATTGTAGATCGTGTTGGTGGCAACAAGGCGTTCTCAGTCATTCTGGGTATGGAAGATCAGTATGCCATTGAAAACACGCTGGATACTGATAATCTCAGCTTGTGGATCGAGCCATATTGTATTCGTCAGAGCTCGAAGCTGAATGGTAACCGTGTGATCAGAGTCCCGGATGAAAACATCGCAGAATTCCTTTACATACCAGATGCGAGCGTGCCGCTGCTGGAATACATGTGGTATGATGAAGTGAACGGTCGACTAGTCGTTGGAACGAACGGCACAGTTCCCGCCGAAAACATTGACCTATCAGCAATTGTACTCTCTGGTGTCGATTTCGGCACAGCGGATTCTGATGAGGTTTCAGAACCAAACCGGATCTCATTTTACTTGAACAGTGCTGACGTAGATGAGATGAATGCGCTGTCATTGGAATCGCGCCCATTACTTCTGGTTTCAGCAGATGCAGGCTTCCTGGTGAATTCGGATGGTGTTGCCAGTGCCGAGATAGTTGAGTTAGCCGATGGCGATACCACATACAGCGACGTAGATGAAGCTGTTCTGACCCTTGGTTATGGTCGCGAGTTCTGGATCCGAAGCCAGGAAGCTTTCCCGACTCTCCCACGTACGGTTGACGCTTCTTTGCGTCGAATCAGTGATGGTGCGCTGTGGTATGTGGCGAACGATCAATGGGCACCCTATCAACCCTTTGGTATTCGTGAAGGAAAATCGGAAGAGCATCCGATAGTTACAGCCTTGCGTCCCAGTGAATTGGACAGCGCTGTCACTTTCTTTGAAGAACATACCCGAATGCTGGACGAAGATGGTGTTCGTGTGTTGACGGAGATTGGTGCGAAGGAAGCGATTGACAGTCTGATCGCTGGAAGTCGTGCGGACGTTCTTCCGGAACGCATTAACATCCTGCTGGCTGACGTTTGGGATGAATTTGGTATGGGCCGTAATGACTCAGACAAGGCATTCTGGAAGCAAGGTTATTTCCTCTCAAGCGACCTGCCGGGCAATGCTACGGATGAGTACGCAAACGAGTCCGATCTGATCATCGTTGACACCTATCCGCAGAGCTTCAATACGGGTGATGAAGCCTGGACCTGGAATACCAACAATGAGGTCTGGGATGCATTTGAGATGGACGATCTGGACGAGTCCGGATTTGCTGCACTCGCCAACCTTTACACTCAGTTTGTTTCCTACAAGGTAGATCGCTTTGAAGAAGACTGGATCAAGCTTGGTTTGGCTTACTTCGCTGAATTCTACACTTTCCGCAATCCAGAGTATTATGGTTCAGGTGTAACTACTGGATTGACTGGGGGTAACAGTCTGGAGTTCATCGGTTCTGATTTCAATTCACGAACTGATTACAAGCACGTGTTCATGTACTTCCTCTACTTGTGGGAGAAATATGGCCAGGATGATTTCATCACGGCAGTATCTACCTCCCCCTACACTGGCATGTCCGGTGTAACGGACGCGCTAAACATTCGTAATGAGTTCCTGGCGGATTGGCAGAAGGACAACACCGTCCTTGATATCTACCTGGATTTCGCCACAGCCAACATCATGGATACTACCTACACTGAAGACGATCACAATCGCTTCATGTTCGAGAGTATCAACACTCAGGCTGCCATTCGCGGTGCCCCTTTCCGGTGGAAGGTAAACGCTGGTGTTAATAGTCCGCCGTACGCGAAGACTTGTCCCGAATGGGGATTCAACTACTTCTTCACTGGCTATACGCCAATAACGTTGAATCCACTTCTGAATCCGAGTGAAGACAACCTCATTGTTTTCGCTGGTGAGGGTGCTACGGATATTGCTTTCCGCAAACTTAACCTTCAGAACACTGAACTCGCGGGTAATCTCAGCAGCTTGCCGATGGCGACTCAGGATATCGAACTCGAAGGAGATTTGAACATTGGCACAGTTCCAATGAGTCCCGGTGTCAGTCCAGATGGAACTCCTGGCGACTGGGTGTTTGGCGGGGCAGATGATCCAGATGCAACATTCCCGACCTGGTTCCTGATTACGGCAGGTGCCGGCGGTGACTTCCTGGTTCATTATGAGAACAACCCGGCCGATTACAGTCGTCTGTTCGTGTCTCAGAATCCTGTCATCAGCTCGCAAGTCGATCTGCATATCATAACTGAGCGTCCGCTTTACAGGGCCGATGGCGTTGCTTCGCCTACTGTCGGTGTGTATGCGGATGAAGCGCAAACGGAAGTCGTCAGTATTTTCGACTCACCAGATATTTTCGAGCAGACATCGTTCTCGAACGCGATGGGTCAATTCGAGCAGTATGTCGCTCACGTAGCAGTCTCGGAAAAAGGCGAATTCTACTGGGTGCTTGACGGATTCTATTCCAACGGAGTACCCATAGTCCAGCAGGATCCAACTATGGTGGTGATGTCAACTTTTGAAGGTGGCATTGGCAACTCAATCCGTTTGAGTGATGGATTCAGGATTTCCGCGACTGCATACAGTTTTAATCAGGACACTGATTTGCTGATTGTCCGTTCACCTGAAGTAGACCAGGTGAAAGAAGGCCGTTTCGTCCACACAAATCCTGATCGCAGTCCGGTGAGCAACTCCTATTCGTTGGGTATGAAGGTTGAGAATACTTCTGATCCAATCACCATTTCGCTTCCGTACAACGTTTCGATGGCTGGTGATTTGGACGTTGGTATCTACCTTCTGCGGGATGGTCATTGGGATTACGTCGGTGGTGATGCAGATCAATCATCTGGGATGATTACTGCCCGTGTGGGCCAGCTTGGCAGCTATATGGTCATGGCTGGCCAGCTAGGTGAAATCCCTGATGATCTGGTAATCCCAACGGAATTCGAGCTGGGTCAAAACTATCCAAACCCGTTCAATCCCAGCACTACAATTCGGGTTTCACTACCTCAGACCAGCCCCTTGAAACTGGTGGTTTACGACGTACTGGGACGTGAAGTGGTACGATTGTTTGATGATGTGATGCCTTATGGTTCGCATCAGTTCCACTTCGATGGACGCAGCAGATCAGGCATGCCAATAGCTTCCGGTGTCTATTTCCTGCGCATGGATGCTTCTGGCTACAGCGAAACTCGCAAAATGGTGTTGGTGAAGTAACTAGCCCGGATGGAGGATTTTGCTATGCAGATCAGAAAACATAGACTGACCCTGCGAGTCCTGACCGCTGGGCTCATGGTAGTGACACTGCTGCTGGTACAGGGTTGTGAGACAGAGAGTGATGATATCCCGACAGGTCCGGCAGTAACGGTTGATGCGTTGATCGTAATGGGTTGGGAATACTTGAATGACGGTGAATTCAACGACGCTCTGTTCATGTTTCAGGAAGCCGCCAATGCAGATGCCAGCAACCTTGAGGCCTATCTGGGTCTCGGCTATGCTTACGCTCGCTCCCAGGAACCAATCAGCGCCCAACGAAACCTGTCGAACGTGATTTCACTGGGCCAGGTGATGTTGGAGAGTAACGATCTGGATGAAGCTCTGGCAGATACTTTGTTCGCAGAGTCTTATGCCGGGCAGGCCAGCGTGGCTTTAAGCACTCAGGACTTTGAGAGTGCGGTTGATTATGCCCAACAGGCACAGGCCTACTGGGCGAGTTTTGGTGATCCCAAGCATCGTTGGCTGCCAGACTTTACATCCGAACGCGTCATGTTACTGGAAGCACAGGCTTGGTATGGTTTGGGTGAATACGGCGAAACGCTCATGCTACTCGATGGGATGGAGGATGGCCTTTTCATTCCCGATTTGATCGCTTCCAACCACTTGGAAGAGTTGGAAAACGATACGCTCATAGTGACTCTCTTGCAGGAAACAGAACTTACCGGGGTTGCACAACTTGACCTTGAACACACTAACCTCGTTTATCCAATGTCTGTGATGACGGGAGATATAGGCTGTTCAATAGTTGATTATGATGTAGCTGGTGATAACGTTCAGTTCATGGGGAATCCAATTCCTACACTTGGAGATGAGTACGTTGTATCGTACTACTACACTGATGATTACGGACAATTCCTGATCCAGATTCAGGAAAAGCTAAACGAGTAACAAGAGGCAACGGATTAGTTACAGCCAAGAATGCGTAAGAACGCATCGGGCGTAAAACGAAAGGGTATGGATATGTGTAAACGTTTGTTACTGCTGGGCATGGCCTTGATGATTGCTGTGGGTACGGCATGGGCTACGGATATCCACTTGCTTACACCGACGAAAGTCACAAAAGGCCAGACGCCGACAGAGATTGATGAGTGGGTTGATCTGTATCTGAATCGCATGAGTGATGCGGATACTGACTACTACCTGAGTTCTGGTAGCCTCGGTGACACCATGTGTGTCCAATTTCAACCGCTGGCCCCCTGTTCCATTTATTTCGCTGAACAGCAGTGGTATACTGCTGGAAACTTCCAGTCATTCGTCTGGACCTACAGCGATGAAGCCGCTGCCGCGTATCCCAGCGGTCGTGCTCCGCTCCGTGGAACATCTGCCGTCAGTCCACTTGGTGATGTTCTCTTCGGCCCCTACAACAATGCAACAACGGGTGATGGCAGCTGGGGTGAGTACCTGTTCACGCAGGAAGATCTGCTGAACGGCGAAGCTCTCTGGAACGAAAACGGCGATCCTTTCATCGTTGGTTGGGTAAAGACTCAGGATGACGGTATGCCACAGCCGCTTGCGGACAACATCGGCGCCCGTGGATTTACCTACACTTGGTTCGGTGGTCCCTGGATGGACACCTATGATGAGACATGGGGTGCTTATGGTTCCAGCTCACCGGTAGTAGATCTCGCCATGCGTGTTGGTGTTTCATATCCGCTCGGTGCACCACCGATTGTCGGGACCATGAACCAGCTTCCAAACACTCCGAACGGAAACAAGACTTGCACGATCTTATGTGAGATCACAGATGATCACGGTTGGTCTGTGAATCACTCTGCAGATCTCTATGTACAGATCAACGATGGTACACCTGATGTCTACGAGATGCTTGATCCTGATGAGGATAACATCTTCGAAGCCTCCTTCACGCTCGACAATGTTGTCGATGACCAGGTGAGTTATTGGATCGTTGCAGAGGATGAAGAAGGTCAGATAAACGACACGCAAGACAGCCAGATGTTCTTCTTCATCGTTGATTTACCTAATGCGGCTAACGGTGCTGACATCCTGGTTGTTGATCACAGCTCAAACCATGCTGGTCTTATGCGCCGTGCTTTCACCGATATGGGTTGGTACACCCAGTGGTGGGATGCATCAGTTAACAAGGGTATTGACGAATACGTCCTCAGCTCCGCCGATTACAACGCGGTCATCGTGCTGGGTTGGGGTGCTTCTACCATGCCGACCCGTGGTTACGAAGACAGCGGCTACAGGCCCTACCTGGAAGCTGGCGGTAACATGTTCTACGAGGATCAGGACTATTTCTACGCCAACGGTGAAGATCGATACGAGATTGATTTTGAGGCAGGAGATTTCGCATACGATGTCTTTGGTATAGCGGCTGGTAACAATGATCCAGACGATACCGATACCATTTTCTACGGCCTAACAGACGATCCGATTTCCGGTGACTTCGATGATCCTCCATTTGAGTTGACCTCTATGGAGGATGACAACAGCTGGGCGGATGGCGTCACCGGTGTTGCAGAAGCCACATCCATTTTCGAAGGCGAAGACCAAGGCAGGGTCAATGGTATGAGCTACCAGAATGACTGGGGCGGACTGACTGTCTACCTCGCATTCGACATTGAGTATGCCTACGAAGGTACCGGCGAAGATGCCGCTATGACAGAACAGTTCGAAACGTTGATGACGAACGTGGTTGACTATTTCGGCGCGTTGGATGTTGAAGAAGGCGAAACAGCTCAACCGTTGACCTTCGGCCTCGACCAGAACTATCCGAATCCGTTCAACCCGACTACCCAGATCACATTCTCGCTGCCGCATGCATCGGACGTGAGCCTGGTTGTGTACAACGTAGCGGGCCAGAAGGTTGCCACGCTGTTGAACGGTCAGATCAGTGCCGGTAACAAGAGCATCAACTTCGACGCTTCTCACCTGTCTAGCGGTGTGTACTTCTACACTCTCAAGGCAGATGATTTCAGCGCCACTCGTAAGATGATGTTGATGAAGTAAACTGTCCTGATGGCTAAACCATCTAACGACAGACCGGCATCGGAGCAATCCGATGCCGGTTTTTATTGGGTCTGATTTCTTTTAGACACGGTGATCCAAGATCAAGGCGTTGATATCAGATACTTTGTTTCCGGGCGGAAAAAAACGCATGTCTGGCCAGACGCTTCCACAATCTGGGTTCACGTACTATCGGAGTGCTGAGGAAACAGTGATGCCAGCAGGAGCATTCTCCACGAAGTATCCCGCGCCGTTTTTCATACGCCTCGGGCAACGTCCACATTGCGCCCAGATCCATATTGTAGTCGCGCACGTTGCCAATGGTCTCGTCCCGCATCTCGCAAATGGGGACTGATCCATCGGCGTACACGACTGCCGTATCGTGCAGTGCTGAACACACAACCGGCATGGATCCACCTCGCGCGATCTCCGCTATCATCTCCTTTTGCACTATGTCCTTGGCGTTGATTAGACGGTGGGTTGCGGTTGAATATCCACGGAACTCACCCGAGTGCAATCGATCTCGCGTGAAATTCGCTATCTCCAGGAACGCTTCAACGTCACCGTTGCGGGCATCTTGATCGTAAGTGTCCCCACGCACCAGCACCGGGCTGAGATTGTCCAGGGACAGGTTTTCCATCGCCCAGCGGGCAGTGGCAATTGCCCCATCCGAATTGAGGCCATGCACACATATCCCGCAGCCAACGCACAGATTCGGATAGTCATCACGCACTTGAGTTAATCGTTTCACCGACTCGACCGCTCTATCAAACAAACCTTTTCGGCGGCGGTAGCGGTCATGATCGCTGCCCAAACCGTCGAGAGAAATGTTGACCGCCAGTTTCAGACCCGGATTAGCCTCAAGGGATTCACGAACCTGTGCCTCAATAACCTCTGGCAGATCGCCGGTGTAGCAGATGGTGAGGTTCAGTGGGTGACAACGCCGACGCACGATGTTTACAATCTGCGGTAGATCGTCGCGCAGTTCTGGACTTCCGCCAGTGAGTGTCACTTGAACCATAGGTCCGAGAGAGGCGCAGAGACTATCAATTTCTGGTAAGCTCAGAGTCTGAACTGGTTTGTTTGTTTCGCGCCAATAGAAGCAGTGAGCGCAGCGAGCGTGACAACTGTTGGTAACGAACAGTAACAGATATACTGGTCGGTGCGGACGTCCCGGTTGCATCATCCGCCCCAGAGCACGAAGGTTGCTGGTGATGGCGGAAATCCGCCCACCCGGTGGCGGGAGTTCAGCAGTTGACGTGCTGTAATCAGCCTCGCTAGCCTGCTTCAGGTCATTCAACACCTTTGAAGATTTATCCTGATCAAATTTGGAGCCATTTGTATTCTTCACTGAGGAGCTCCTGCAAACGTTTGTGACGGACGATGCACAGTCACAGTGTTGGGGAGCGAGATCTCATCCGAGCCACTTTCTTCATTTAATATCTGTTCCGGCTGAATAATTATGTCTTCCCTTCTTAAACCATTTGCTTTTCCACTAACGCCTCGTGAAGCAGAACTCATGGGATTCCATCGTCCTCGAGTTACCCAGTCGCCCAGAAAGGCACTTGCCCCGAGAAACACCGCGCAACCACGTACCAGATCAAGCAAGAAACTCATTGCCCACGCGAGCGGTCCCAAGCTACCCAGGGTAACGAGTAGTTTCCTCCTCAACATCCACCAGATACAAAGAAAGGTCAATCCCAAGAGAAGCCAGATCGGATGAATTATCAGGGTGGCAAGAACTGAGATGAGAGTGAGTCCCACCATGCCGACAGCTCCTACCGCTCCCCTGGTAGCATGACGGTTGCTTGTCAATTCAGCCCTATGCTTCAGATGAGTGTAGAAATCGCCGCATCCTTTGCGTAGTTGTACCGTCGAGATAACCGTGCGGTGTGCCATGTGGCGTGCTGTCGCATTCGGGACAGCGTACACACGCATAGCTGCGCGGGTTAACCTCACTCCGAGCTCGACATCCTCTGATCCTGATCCACGATATGCCTGGTGAAATCCTCCAGAGATCGGAAGAGCACACGTCTGAACTCCAGTCACACTGATATATCTCGTATGCCGTCTTCTGCTTGAAAAAAAAAAAACACACTGATATACCTCTTATGCCGTCCTCTGCTTGAATAAAAAAGCACA
>CAJVXH010000121.1 GCA_913009835.1 uncultured bacterium | reverse complement strand
GAGTTGGTGTACGATGGTGGTACTAGAGCGCTTGTAGATGTGATTAGGTTTATTTTTTTTTTTTTTTTTATATTTATTTGTTTATTTTTTTTTTAATGATACGGCGACCACCGAGATCTACACTCTTTCCCTACACGACGCTCTTCCGATCTGTTGATATCTCTCATGCAGCATCTCACGTACAGCAAGCAGGAAACCGAATGCTTCAATGAACTCGTTCGTCTCCCACTCCATGAATTGCCCGATGACACTCAACCGCTTGGCGAAACGTTCGATCATCGTGCTGAGATTGCGGCGCAGCTTCCATTTTCCACGTAAAGCCATGCCCGCCTGCTCTAACCAGAACACGTGGTGCAGGTCACGAAATCCGCCAGCTTCACTCTTCAGGTGAGGTTCGAGGACTCGCGGAACACTGCCATATTTCGCCCGCCGTGCAGTGAATTCCTCCTGCTTACGTTCGGCGAAAATCTCGAACACTTCAGCGTCTACAACTCTGTTGACATTATTCTGAAACTGATCGGCAAGATCACGATCTCCCCAGATAAAACGGGATTCGAACATGGAAGATGCTCGATCAGGCACGGTGAAAAAGGAAGCATCCAGCTCATCGAAAGCAACCACGGTTGGTGCGGGAGTGTATGGTGTATCCCAGAGCGCCTGGACAAATTCGCGGACGACGGGTTCATGCCGGTCCAGATCGGTGGATACGATGATTAAGTCAAGGTCGGAATAGGGTGCGAGGTCACCGCGAGCGTAACCGCCGGTCGCAAGCACCATCAATCCGGCCGAATCATCTCGATGTTGTTTGAGTAGAGAACGAACCTTGCGGTCCGCCTTGGCAGTACGTTCCAACGCTCGTTCGAGCGCGGCCTGGGCGATGTGACCCCTCACCTGGAGCTGCGCCCACGTTGCAGCATGGCGATAAGACGGTCGAGATCATCCAGCGAGGTATACTTGATTGTGATCTGACCACCCTTACCACGGTGAGTGACAGTCACCGGCAGCTCGATGATCTCCTGCAACTCGCCGGAAACCTGTTTCGCCGCCAGCTCATTTCGACGCTTATTCTCATCACGGACAGACAGCTTCTTTCCGCTCTTGCGGCTACGGATACGTCGCTCGACTTCGCGCACACTCAAACCCTTGTCCGAGATCGCCCGCGCCAGTGAAACCTGCGCACCTTCACCGTTTAACGATAACAAAGCTCGGGCATGACCCTGGGTCAGCTCCTCATCAACCAGCATCCGCAGCACAGGTTCGGGTAATGCCAGCAAGCGCAAGGTATTCGCCACCGTCGCACGATCCTTCCCGACCCGTTCCGCCACCTGCTGCTGGGTGTAACGCATCTCGTCAATTAAACGACGATATCCTTTCGCCAACTCAACGGCGTTCAAATCCTCACGCTGCAAATTCTCAACCAGCGATATTTCCAGAATGTCACGGTCGCTCAGATCTGCGATAACCCGACACGGCACCGTCACCAGTTCGGCTGCACGGGCGGCCCGTAAACGCCGCTCACCCGCAACAAGCATGAACTGACCGTCACGCGGGGTGACGATCAAAGGGACCAGAACACCCTGTGCCCTCACCGATTCAACCAGTTCCTCGAGCGCTTTCGGGTCAAAACGGGTGCGTGGTTGGTCAGGACGTGGATGAATACGAGCGATTTCGATCTCGTTCGTTTCCACCTGGGGGCTGGAATCGTCTGCGTGGGGAATCAGCGCGCTCAGCCCACGGCCGAGTCCGCCCTTAGGCCGTGGCGTCATGAGACAACAACTCCTCTGCGAGGGCGAGGTAATTTTCCGCACCGCGGCTGGTAATATCGTACAACAGGATGGGTTGACCATAACTGGGCGCTTCGCTGAGACGGACATTTCGATATATCATCGTCTCAAACACCCGACCCTCGAAGTACTTGCGGATATCTTCCGCAACTTGGCGCGACAAATTGAGACGGTGATCATACATCGTCAACAACGCGCCTTCGATGGTCAGAGAGGGGTTCAGATGCTTCTGCACCAGGCGGATCGTGTTCAACAGTTGGCTCAGTCCTTCCAGTGCGTAGTATTCGCTCTGGATGGGGATCAGGACAGTGTCAGCAGCCGACAGACCGTTGAGAGTGAGCAGACCGAGTGAGGGTGGGGAATCGATGAACACGTAATCGTAAGAGTCCACGACGCTCGCCAGCGCCTTGCGCAACATGGTTTCACGGGCGACCATCCCGACCAGCTCGATCTCCGCGCCTACCAATTTGATGCTCGCGGGGAGAACGTGCATGTTATCCAATGCCGTCTCGACAATAGCTTCCTCCGCCGGGACGTTGCCGATCATAACTTCGTAAACCGACGGTTGGTCCGGCGTGACCTCAAGCCCCATGCCGCTGGTGGCATTGCCCTGGGGGTCAAGATCAACCAGCAGAGTTTTCTTTTCCGCTACGGCGATACTGCTCGCGAGGTTGACCGCCGTCGTGGTTTTACCCACCCCGCCCTTCTGATTCGCAATGGATATGGTTTTCGCCATGCCCGGCTCAGCTCCTTAAGGTGATGGCGTAAATATACAACGTGAAACGTACCCACGCACCTGTGAAACAATTCTGTCCGGCGCTTGGGGGCGGGAGGCTGGAGAGACTAGAACTGGAGTCTGGTGTCTGGAGAAACTACTTACCACGGACTTTAGTCTGTGGATACAGGCCCGTGCTTGCTTGTCAAGCGCGGTAGTTTTTCACGTGCTGCTGAACCGTGAAGATGATGACAGGTAATAAAAGTGCTGGTTATCCGCGTTTGCAAGCAAACACGGGCCTGTTCATCGCAGGGGCATCATGAATCATGCCCACGACATTCATGTGATCCTCCCCCGATTCAACGGACAGTTAGATTAGCTACCGTTGACCGTGGGAGGATTATTCATCGCCGTTGCAAGGTCACGATATTCCTGCTTAAGATTAATATCAAGGCACTTCGCGCAATGCGGACTGCCATTTTCTTTCCTTTCATGGAGCAGATCAGACAATGCCATTACTCACTTTCACCGATTAACCTCTATATTCGGGCAGATAATGCGGGGCCGTAGATGAACGTCTTCAAGATGTTCCATGAGCAAGAGAGTGTTGACACGCTTGATGAAGTGCGTCACGAGTTAGACAATTCCGTGGATGTCCCTGAATCCACGCTGATGAACCGGATGCAGGTAATTCTTGCAGAGAAACGCACATCCCTCTCTGTTCTGAGAACTGGCCTTGGGTTGGTGACATTACCTATGACGATTGTCGCATTTCTCATTACGACCTCATCCCTCTGGGATTTTACAAGCAACCTGATCTACCTCATTCCGCTGTTCACGATCAACACGTTGCTAGCTGCGCTTGGGTTGATACTCATTTTGCGAGCGTGGAAACGCATTCGCAACTTTGACCTTGCCATCGAAATAATCAAACTACACTCAAAAACACTGGGTCATTTCGTTCCATGAAACCAGTGGATCGCACATCACCAAGTCAGAAATTACCAGAGAGCAGGTCTGACAGTCCTGCATTCTAGATTCGTGTCATCGGTGTGGCCTTCATATTTCTTGTGATGCTATCGGCCAATAGGCCCGCTCAAGCTCTGCCGCGGCGTGTGACCCGGGGTTTTAAACTCGGGTCTCCTATCCCAGTGGACGTGAAACCCGGGTCTGAAAGTGCGCGCCGCACCCGAGCCAGGGCCACCCCGACCGATTTCGGCAGACACTAGTTCCGCAAGTCGGCAGCGGGAGGCTATATTGTCAGACTGAATAGTCTATTAGAGGTATGAATGCGTATACCTGAAAAATTGCCAATTAACCTCGTCCTGATCCTCCTCTTATTGGTGGGGGGGATCGGTTCAGCGGAAGCCGATACCGGTATTATTCTGCCTGAGTCAGCACCGAGTTATGACATCAACTACCTCGATTCGCTGACTGTCGAACTCGAGCCAGGCAGTGCACGAGGATACCAGTTCAACGGTGCCGGAGCCTCTTTCTATTACGGCACTACCGGAACCGTCGCGACCGATAGCGCGATGGGATTGTATGACGGCGACCGTAAACTGCTGGATGACTGGATACTCGTCGTTGACGGCGTGCCCAGGGATAGGGCGGAGGCGACCGTCACTGTCAAACCGCATGAGGTGATGTTTCTCTGGCCGGATCGAGTTCGACTGATTGTCGCACCTGTCTCAGTGGAAAAGGATGACCTGCGATTCACCGCATTGTTTGATGAAGAACCGTCTGGCGCAGACTCTACCGAGACAGAACAGCGACATCGTGTTGGGATCTACTTCGTGTTTCCGGAGCACCTCAACATCCAGAAGGCATATCCGATAAAAACACGTGGTGTGCAACACTACCTCAGCACCTCCGATGGCGACAGCTTGTTCATGGCGGTGGGAAGCCTTAAATGGTTCGTTGCACCGGAAATCCGACCGAAGGCGAACCATCCGCAAGGGCCATATTCAGCTCATGTCGGCAAAGAAATTCACGGGGCAATGTTCGATGGAAACGGATTCGACCTTGTCTTCACCTGGGATGTGAGCGCGCGGGCAGCCAGGGATCGGTTGAGCCAGATGCAACGGACCGATTTCATCTCCCAGCGTGACCGCAAACAATGGTTACTCGATGAGCTGAACCGTTCATATTTTCGTTGCGATGACGAGCGTGTTAACAAAGCCGTCAGCTGGGCAAAACTATCGCAACCGAGTTTACTGGGTGAGGATGAGCGCGCGTTGCTTGCTCGATACCAGAATTGTCTGGGCATCACACCGTTGAAAGGAGAATCGGGGGTCTTTTCATTCGATCCGCAAATCCCGACAGAGTGGGGCAATGTTGAGGCGATTATTCAATTGGAGGGGAGATCGGGTTACTATAAGACGATGATTCAGGACGACAGCGTCGAAATCAGCTTCGAGTTGCTCGTTGCAGACTCCAGCATTGAAGGACAGCTGACACTGAAGGCATTTGAACGGACTCGCGATTTCGCCGACAACACGGGAATGTTGACGCGTGTATTATCAGCAGAACGTCCGGAAACGACATTTTCATTCAGACGTGTCGGCAATCTCGTCGAAGTGGACATACCGGAAGGGATGATGCTCCCGGCATTCCAAACCTTCCAGATTCCCTTGTTCATCAGCGCAGACGATGATGAAACGTTTCCGCAGCCGCGTCCTGAAGATGAGCAAAAATCATCGCAGACGGAGAAAAAGGAATAATCACGCCGGCTATCGGTTCACTCAGTCATCCACAACCATGAACATCGATTTTCCGGCGCCGCAGATCGGACACAACCACTCCTCCGGGATATCCTCGAAAGCTGTCCCCGGTTCGACTCCATTATCAGGATCACCTGTCACCGACCTGTAAATATATCCGCACACGACACAACGTTGAGGACGTAGATCCTTGTCGCTATCGCTTTCGCGCTCACCTTTGGTCATAATGATTTTCCATACTCTTCGACGAGATCCTTCGCTTCGCTCAGGATGACGGGCAATGGGCAATGGGCTCAAAACCCAAGTTAAAAGATAACGTCAACGACGAGATCCTTCGCTTCGCTCAGGATGACGGGCAATGGGCAATGGGCTCTGGGCTCTGGGCTCATAACC
This sequence comes from uncultured bacterium, assembly GCA_913009835.1. Taxonomy (GTDB): domain Bacteria; phylum Electryoneota; class Electryoneia; order Electryoneales; family Electryoneaceae; genus BMS3BBIN04. The sequence goes on along the minus strand of CAJVXH010000121.1, from coordinate 5,267 downwards.
CAAGTTAAAAGATAACGTCAACGACGAGATCCTTCGCTTCGCTCAGGATGACACCCTCGTTCAGGATGACGGATACTATACCCGATCAGCGTTCAAGAACTTACGGATGTACTCGTAATCCGGTGTGAATTCGCCGTGATGAGTGATCACCGCCCGCTTGAATTCGTCTGGAATCTGTAGCTCCTCAAATGGTACTGAATAATCAGCTTTAGCCAATGCGTACAGGAATGGTTTGAGCATCATCCCAAACTGCTCGCTGGATTCACGTGGGATCTCAGTTGGGAGGATATCCACCGTCATCATCTGCATCCCCGGCGCGGTGAAACCATACACGATCTCATCCGAATCTAGATTATACACGTACACCGGTTTGTCGGGAAGAGTTGCGACTATCGTGCTCTCAATACTACCTCCAACATCGCAGGTGACGTCCGACAACACAGCCAATTTGGGACGAACATCACTGGCAAAGAGATCACGCAGATTCTGAATAGTGATCAAACGTGGGAACCGTTCTTCCCAGTATATCCCGTTGACCACAGCACTTAGATACGGCAAGTATTCGGTGAGGTACGCTTCGTACGCCTCAGGATGATCCAGATAGTCTTGGAAACTATAGGGCTTCCCATCCGTACGGCGCAGGAAATCCGGCATGTCAAACACCACCTGGTAGACCCGGTCATTGCGTAAGGCTGAACGTTTCTCGGGATCAAGGAGATCACCGGGCGTCAAGGATTCCGGCTCGATAGCGCTCAACACATCCTGCGCTCCCAGGCTGACACGTCCCGGACCACCAGTTATGCCAATGACCAACGGACCGATCTCATCCGAAACACCATTCTCACGGATGAGCTTACCCGATTCCATAATCGCTGCTTTCGCCTCAGCGAGACCACCTTCATATGTCGATGCCTGACGCAGATCTTGCAATGGGTTGTCAATGCCCCACGCCTTGAAACGTTGCCCCATAGACCACAGATTATTCACCATACCGGCCCGGCCAGCCTGATAACTGAAGGCTATTATCCGCATTCCCTTGTCATTCGTGACCTTCTCGTAATCGATAACAGTCACCTTCTTCGCAAGGATTTCTCTAAGCATCGCCATGTTATAAAGCTGACCCTTAATCACGTGCGAGAAAAACAGGTGAGGCTTGCTTTCATGCAAGTAGGGAATGCCAATTTCCTTGATGCCGAGGATGAAGTCGCAATCGTTGATATCGTCCGAGAGTGTAGCGCCAACAGCGGAATACTCTTCATCTTTGAAAACTCGATAGGGAGAAGGTTGAACGACGATCTCCAATCCCTGAATCATCAACAGCTCACGGACGTCATCCGGAGTTAAGGGTGCCCGACGTTCCATGTTCGATTTAGTTTCCAAACGCATGCCGATTCGGGCCATGATTTCCTCCGGGTTAATGTTGAGTTGTGGTTGCCCGAGGGTACGACAGGACACCCGTCTCTCGCAACACTAACAACGTTCACTTTGACGACCTATATGGACTTGAACCGCCCGCAAAGAGACAATCTCGCCTCTCTTCATTTCATTGAACATCAATGTATCACGTTCAGAATCAAAGCAATGATTCAGGCGAGGAATATGTGATGCGCTTTGTTCTTATAGTGTTGGGATTGCTGATGAGTTGGTTTTACGAAACTTAGAAAAATGGTGAACTGATCGCATAGATCATCAATCCTGACTTCTCAAGGCGATTCTTCTCAAGAACCAACTAATCAAGGAATCCCTTGTGATAAACAAAAAAGTGTTGTGGCTTGGAGTTGAATTGCTTATTATACCTAAGCGTCGAAATAACGGTATTGATAAACAGATGTTCGATAGAGGTGGAGGGACAACTTGACTTCTGTCTTCCCTCTATGGATTGCTTGAAATTGTGGTTGAGTGTACCCCGATAATCGCCAATGAGTTGCTATGTTTCCTCTCAAGTTCAGCGAGTTTCGGTAGTACATGCTGATGTTTTCCAGGGCAGTGGATCCAATAATCGAGGAGTTAGTTTAAAGCGCGGTTTTGATTTCAAATTCCGATGGTTTGAGTTCAATCAATCGTGATTGAGATCTGGCACTGGCGTGTGGAGTACTGTTGTCTCCAGATTTGAGGATCGCATACTGTTATCATTGAGAAACGGTCGAATGCCTAAATAATTACAAGGAATATCAAAGAAAAGGGTGACATTACTTGGTGGTTTGTTGTGTATGGGGAGTCAGAGTACTGTTTGGCTAAGTTATTTCAAAGTTTATTGGTTTTCTTTGTTCCAGTTATCGTGGCGAACCGATCACGACTTTGATGACAGCTGTTAGAGTCAGGATCTTATTTGGCAACTGAAGAGTGAACGGAGCCAGACTCAGGCCGGAGATGGCATGTGAGCTGGCCCACAAGATCGTCAGGATTTGAGTTGCATGTTGTACCTGCAAAACGATATTAACAAACCGATATCTGGTTTGAATTGAGGTTTAAAGTGCGTCGTAGCTGAGATTCGGGCATTTTGACTACGGCAAGAAAGAGGAGGAGTAAATGAATAACGGAACTCGTTTTACACTGGGAGTGGTTTCTCTGATCCTTGGCGTGCTGTTTGCCACCATCTTCGTCAACCGTCTCCAGGCGGAAGAACCTATGGATAGTAAACCAGACACCAGCGTTGAACAGTCGTACATGGATAGTAATTTCCAAACGACCAATAGTCCAGGCATCAGCTGGTCAGCGTAAGCAGCGTACACCGCTGTCAGGTACATTTTATCTAAAAAATCAATAACCCTTCAAGGCACTTGTCTTGAAGGGTTTTTCTGTTGGGAAATCTCAAAGCTGATTAGAGATATATGCAGCCATTGCTCCGGAAATAATGACTTATCAAACTTCAGGACGGTCATTATTCAACTTCATGTATTCCACATAATCCTCAACCGTCATCTCAGCTCTGCCGAGTTCATCAAAGGTGTCCTCAGATATAAACTCTTCCCGCGAGGAAGTTGTCCATGTCATCAGTTTGCGTAACTGATCTGTTCTTGGATTAAACAGGCCAAGCAGACGTAGCATTAGCAACGGCAAGTGCTTTATTTTAGTATCCTCACCGAGTGCGTTTACAAAGCGCTGTGCGGCATCCTCGAAGTTTACTGCGTGAGAACCCTGAACGTTATAGATACGGTCATGCTTTTCAGTCGAGAATGCGGTTGATACAATTCGTGCGTAGTCATCACCGCCAATCCAGTACGTCGGATGAACGTGTTTTCCAATAATGAATAGCGATCCCCTCTGAAGAAACATGGGGAGGGATTCGTAAAACCAGGTGGGACGAAAAATAAGCCAGGGATGTCCACTCTCACGTATCATCTGTTCCGCATCGTACTTCTGATCCATGTCCTCCCACCAGCCAGTGTGCTGGCAATTAAAGACGCTGAGTTTACTAATTAATACCTCAGGCCGATTTTCCAGGGCTGACAGCACATTCTGAGTACCATCCAACTCCGTTCTCCACTTCGACTTCGGTTTGTCTGTGCTCAAATTGACGTAGACAATTTCCACGCCTTCAGCTGCGGATCGGATAGAATCAACGTCTCTGAGATCGCCGGTGACGATCTCCACTTGATCCGGGAGTAACGCGCGAGCTGTGTCCGGATTGCGAACCATCGCCCGCACCTGAAATTCGCCGTTAGCCAGACGTCTGGCAACGGGCCTTCCCAGATTTCCATGTCCACCGATCAACAGCACCCGTTTTTTCACTTGACAGTTTCCTAAGATAGGTTAGGGGGGAAACACACGTTGGACACGGGTACTGTATCCAGATGGTTCCAAAAGAATAACTGGTATAGGTTTACTCACTGGCCGAACCAAAAAAAGGACACCCACATGTCTGCGAATGTCCCTGAATGTACGAGTAATATGTTATCCCCGGTTTCACGAAACCGGGCTACATTCACTCTCGGCTACGACTCCTTCACCGCCGTGATGATCTCGGTGAACGCTTTCTTGCCGTCGTTGAAGAACATCATCGCGTTCTCAGCAGCAAACAGCGGGTTCGGGATACCGGCGAAGCCTGGACTCAACGAACGCTTGATCACGATGACCGTGCGCGCCTTGTCGACATCGATAATCGGCATACCCGAGATCGGGCTACCCTCGGTACGTGCGACCGGGTTGACCACATCGTTGGCACCAATCACGATACAAACGTCAATGGAATCCATCATTGAATTGACGTCATCCATCTCGAGCAACTTGTCGTAGGGGATGTTCGCTTCGGCCAACAAAACGTTCATATGGCCGGGCATACGTCCCGCGACAGGGTGGACGCCGTAAACGACTTCGATATTCCACTTGGATTCAAGTAGATTCGCGAGGTCACGTACAGTATGCTGCGCCTGGGACACTGCCATACCGTAACCCGGTACGATCAGCACCTTCTGCGCCATCTCGAGCATCATTGCGATCTCATCCGCAGAGGTGCTCTTGACAGATTTGTAGATCTCATCAACGTCAACATCTTGCACCGTCGAACCCATCGCGCCAAACAGCACATTGGCCAACGAACGGTTCATCGCAACGCACATAATGTTCGTCAGGATGATACCGGACGCTCCGACCAGCGAACCCGCAATGATAAGAACGGTGTTGTTGATTACGAAACCAGTCATTGCAGCCGCGATACCCGAATAGCTGTTGAGTAGTGCGATTACTACCGGCATGTCAGCACCACCGATGGAGAAGGTGAGGGTCACACCGAGCAAGGCCGAAATCGATACCAGCAGCCAGAACAAGTCCATCGGCTGATCGGTGAAGCTCATCGTTCCCATCACCTGCAGTACCAACATCACACCAACTGCAACAGTAGCGATGGCAGATACCAGCTTGACCATCTGAATACCCGGGAAGACCGCTTTCTTTCCCAAGGTCATCAAAGCGGTAAGCAGCAAGAAAATGAGTGACAAATCGCTATAGATGCTGAATCCAGAACTCCAGGCGATGTACGCCCCGAGGACAACAAAGAGCAGCGCTGATCCAAATTTCACTGCCTTCTGCCAGGCGTGCAACTTCCACTTGACCGCGAGGAATTCAGCGAGTTTTCCGAATGCGATGTACGATCCGAAGAAGGTCACCGAGCCGATAAGCCCTGCCAGAACTGTTGCGACAGCCATCTGGGTGAGGTTGATACCACTCGGCGGTCCCATCTTGAAGTACTTCACGAGTTCAGCGGCGGCAACGAGCACCAGAGCGGAAGAGCGTCGGGTAGGGAAAGAGTGTAAGTCGCGGGGGTGGCG
>CAJVXH010000120.1 GCA_913009835.1 uncultured bacterium | reverse complement strand
CTTCCGATCTGGGAATTCAACTTCCACCCACATCCGCTCATGCGAACCCCAGTTATTGAAGCAGGGATAACCGTTTGCGGTGTAAAAACCGTCAGGATCATCATATCCACCGGTCGGATAAATTATGGTCCAGAGCGCCCCACCATCTGTTGATACCCAGACATTGTAACCGTCTGAGCCGCCATCGTAATCGTACCAGTGGTAGTATTTCAGTGAGCTGCCGATTTGAACGTTGAAACCCTTTTGCGACTTCAGCCAATCATCCTGGTTGTTTTCGTAATCACCGTCGAGGTCGGTGCTCCACGCGTTCGAACCGGAGTGAGCGCCATTTGGATCAAAGGTGGGTGTGCCAAACTCCCACTCGCCTGAACCCGCGAAGAGTGGAATTCCACCCCCCTCGAAATTATCCGTGAAAGCTCCGGTGATTGGCGTCGGGCTGAAAGACAGAGTTGCGTTCAACGTGTTTCCACCTATCGCAAGGGTAGTAACAGTGTTGATCGCGTCGTATCCGGTTTTCCAGACGATGTACGGGTAGGTTCCCGGGTAGACGCCGTTAATCGTGTAATTACCAGCAGCGTCGGAAGTCGTCTGACCACAACCAACTCGGACATTTGCGTTTGCGATTGTTCCCCCACCGCTCTGATACACGATTCCGCTGAGGGTTGAGGTTGGGTCTGGAGGGACAAAATCTACCACCAGCAAGTTGTTCGGATACTCACCAGTCGCATCGTTATGGACGTAGGTCAGGCCATCGGAACCGTCATGGTTCTGCATACCAATAGTGCAGCTTGTGCGGTCAAATCCAGCATCAATGCTCTGGTATTGGATACGGATCAAGCCATCATCGTAAAGCAGCACCTGGGCCGTGATTCTGTCCTGAGTTGGACCGCCTGGGTATTCGGCATAGTCGTCGAAGGTGATGATACAGACATCATGCGTGGCGATGGTTCGGGTTTCGTAATACACGCTACCCCAGGAACCATCTCCAGGATCGAGATCGTCCCAGAACCACGCAATCAGCGGGCCGCCAAAGCCATACGGCAAAGCCTGGTTGCTTCCCGAATAGAGAATTCCGTTGAATGAAATCATGCCGTTCGACTGAACCCAGAACAACTCTTCGCCGAAACCGTAGAATGGAAAGAGTATGCCGGTTGGATATGGTCCAGTACGATCGTCATCGCCCAGTTCGTCCGACACCGCGATCTCAGTGCCTGTGGCTGTAATGTCAATCCAACTGTAGGTTGGACCTCCAATCTCGTCGCTGTCGATGAAAGTGTAGCCGAAAGTGTCCGGGCCGCCCGTGTTGCGTTCCCAATTGATGGAAGGACCGTTGTCCTCCACAATTGACTTGGAGGCATCCGCCAGACAGGGCGTTAACCCCATCAGGCTCAATGCCAGGATCAGAATGAGTAAATGTTTCATCTTTACTTCCCCCGTTATGTTTGGTGTGTCCTATCAACTGTCCTTATGTAAAGCCTTCACAGGAAAACGTGGATATATCTAAGAATTCACCAGATAGATTCATGAAATGCTCACCTTTCACACACTCCCACCGGATAAAAGTTAACCACGTGAATCACAGGCAGGCAAGGGATTTCGGCAATTTACCACATATAGTCCAATTGCTAATTCTCGAATTCTTATAACGTTACGCTGCCAACCCCTCCTGGAGACCGTCAAATCTTCCCGCCCTCAGTGAAATGTGTGTATGTCTGACTTCCCGAGCATACTATGTAACATGAGCTGTATTCTGTGATTATACGCACAATGAACCTTTTTCCATAAGAGCATTATGTGCCGGTTTTCACATGGTTAACCTCCCCTTCCTTCATACCCGTTTATGCCAATTCCATTACACCTGCTGGAGACGAAACCTCGATATTTCGCTGTCAAACAACGAGTTCCACCTGATTGCATTTCAATGACCTGACTCTGCTACATCAGTGGGAGTATGGTGAATATTCACTCCCGAATTACTTGCGATACCTGAGGTCTTTCCCTATCTTCCACATGCTAACTACCCCGCTTCCACGTGGAAGAGGCTGAACCCCTTTCAGCATAAGCCATGCAGCTTGTGTGATCTTTCACGACACCTGCGGATAGTCTCAACCGAAAGCGACCCGTTCATGCCACGAGTCACCATACAACCAGATCGATGCAAGGGCTGCGAGCTGTGTGTGCAGGCCTGCCCCCAACAGATCATCAAGATGTCGGAAACGATCAACGCCAAGGGTTATTTCTACGCCGACGTTTTCGACCAGCCACGCTGCATCGGCTGCCGTCTCTGCGCCATAATCTGTCCCGATGTCGCCATTGAGATCGGCGTAAACGGTGTCCAATACGACTATTTCCCGTATTGATCCGTTTGCAGTTGCTCAGAACTCACAGCTCACAGCTCATAACTGAAGTACGAGGCCGTCATGGCAAAAAAATTGATGAAGGGCAACGAGGCGATCGGCGAAGCTGCGATCCATGCAGGCGCCGCACGTTACTTCGCCTACCCGATCACCCCGCAAACCGAGGTCGCAGAATACCTGGCGCGACGGATGCCCGAAGTCGGCGGCGTCTTTCTGCAGGCGGAAAGCGAGCTGGGTGCTGCCAACATGATTTTCGGGGCTGCATCGAGTGGAAAACGGGTTTTCACCTCCAGCTCCAGCCCTGGCGTCAGCCTGATGAGTGAAGCGCTGAGCTACATCACCAGCGCTGAACTGCCGTGCGTGTTTATCAACGTTTGCCGTGCTGGCCCCGGACTCGGCGGCATTCTGCCTAGCCAGGGCGACTATTTCCAAGCCACTCGCGCCTCCGGCCACGGCGACTTCCACCTGATCGTGCTCGCACCATCCACGGTCCAGGAAGCGGTCGAACACATGATGATTGCCTTCGACCTGTCCGACAAATATCGCAATCCGGTGATGATCTTCGCGGATGGACTCATCGGCCAGATGATGGAACCGGTCGATTTCGACGCTATCAAACCCGGCACCCCCGCCGACCATAGCGCGTGGGCCACGACTGGTGCCAAGGGACGCGAAAAACACGTCATCAAGACGCTATATCTGAACCCGCTGGACAACGAAGCCCACAACAGGCACCTCGCCGCAAAGTATGTGGAAATCACCAAGAATGAGCAGAAGCACGAGATATATGGCGGCCTGGGCAAACCCAGCCTGATACTGACCGCCTTCGGAACTTCGGCCCGTGTCTGCAAAACCGCGGTGGATGTCCTGAACGAGGAAGGCATTGATATAGCCCTGTTCCGTCCAATCTCCATCTACCCCTTCCCGGCAAAAGCGCTCGATGTGCTAAGCCGTAAGCAACATGTCAAACAGTTCCTTGATGTGGAGATGAACAACGGGCAGATGATAGAGGACATTCGGCTCTACACACGTAGTGCTAAACCGATCAGCTTTTTCGGACGTCAGGGCGGAATTGTTCCGTCACCGGAAGAAATTATTGACGAGATCCGTAAGGTAATGATCGTCGATAAGCCGAAGAAAAAGGCTGCGAAGAAGTAGCGTGGAGGACAGGCCCGTGTTTGGAGTGCAAACGCGGATAAGACGAGGCTGTAGGCTATAGCAAGACAAGGCTATAGGAACAGATAAGCCTAGACTCGATGCCCGCGCAGACTTGTTGGCGCGGATGAGCTGAGTTTGTTGAGACTTAATAATCCCGACTTGACGAGCAAGTCGGGGCAAACGATGCAATGCCCGCGCAAGTTTGCCGGACGCGGATGATCCCAGACATGAATGTCTGGGGCACAATGCCTACAACCTGGGCGAAAGTCCGGGCCATTTGAATACGAGGTCGGCTATGGCCGCGAATACGATTTTCGAGAAGCCCGTCGCGATGACGGACAACCACACCCACTACTGCCCCGGCTGCACGCATGGCGTCGCCCACCGGTTGGTCGCTGAAGTTCTCGACGAACTGGGGATGCGCGAACGCACCATCGGAGTTGCACCGGTCGGCTGTTCGGTGTTGTGCTACAACTATTTCGACTGCGATTTCCTGGAAGCTGCACACGGACGCGCGCCAGCATTCGCAACAGGCATGAAAAGGGTATGCCCGGAAAAAATCGTCTTCGCCTACCAGGGCGACGGCGACCTGGCATCCATCGGCGGCAACGAGATCCTGCACGCCGCCAACCGGGGCGAAAAGATCACCGTAATCTTCGTCAACAACGCTATTTATGGCATGACCGGCGGACAGATGGCCCCGACTACGCTGCCCGGCCAGGTGACGACGACAAGTCCGATGGGGCGCGACGTCGAATTAACCGGATGGCCGATCCGCATGCGTGAGCTGCTGTCATCCCTGCGCACACCCGCCTACATAGCGCGCGGCTCTATCCACTCACCGCAAGAGTCGATCATAACCAAGCAGTATGTGCGCAAGGCATTCCAGTATCAGGACAAGAACACCTGCTTCAGCATGGTCGAGATCCTCAGCACCTGCCCGACAAACTGGGGCATGACACCGACCGATTCGACCAAGTGGTTAAAGGAGAATATGATCCCCTACTATCCACTGGGTGAGTTGAAAACGCCGGAAGGTGGGGACGGGAATTTTGAGCGTATGACTGGTATTTCCGAGTAATCGTAATAACGGACGTGTGTGTCCGATTATAAATGTCAGGCTGTTTCTGGTAGTGAAATAATAGATTTGACTTGTTAATCCCTGCGAACCGTCTTCGACGGGTCACAGGGGCATGTTCGATACAGTCATGACAGTATGACCCATAAACCAACCATCGTGGTTGGAGGACAGAAGATGCAACGTGAAGTGAAATTCGCCGGATTCGGCGGGCAGGGCATACTTTCCGCAGGCAAGTTCCTCGCGGACGGTGCCCTGGAAGAAGGCAAAGAGGTCGCGTGGGTACCCTCATACGGACCCGAAATGCGCGGCGGGACGGCGTACTGTACCATCGTGATCGCCGACCACCCCATCGGAAGTCCGGTGGTGAACACACCCTACGATCTGGTCGCGATGAACCGTCCGAGCCTCGAGAAATTCGAGAACACCACGAAAGCGGGCGGATTCATACTGGTCAACAGCAGCCTCATTCCGGATCGTGTCACCCGTACGGACGTGCACGAGATCTTGGTTCCTTGCAACGACATAGCGATGAAGCTCAAGAATAACCGTGCGGCGAACATGGTCGCGCTGGGAGCCTATGTCGCCTGCTCAGGTGTGGTCAGCTTGGAGACTATTATCGCCCACGTACCGGTAACATTCGCAAGAAAACCGCAGTTCGTCGAAGCAAACATCGCCTGTATCAAGGAAGGCGCGAAAATAGCCAGGCAAGCGCTGGAGAAAGTGTTATGACCCCCAGTAAGAAGGCTGGAGTCGGGAGTCCGAGGTCTGGAGCTAAAACCTCCAAGACAAAAAAGAAGAACGGTGCGGGCAAGAATGCCAGCAAGGTAATTCTCGCCGCCACCGACGAAATCCTCGCGCATTATCCGCTTGAAGAAGCCAGCCTGATAATGGTGCTGCAGGAGTTGAACGATCAGCTCAACTGGCTGCCGCCGAAAGCGCTGGAACGGGTCGCGAAGAAGCTGAACGTCCCCTTCGGCAAGGTGCAGGGGGTGGCAACATTTTATAGAGCCTTCAGCCTCAAGCCAAAGGGCAAGAAGACGGTCAAGGTTTGCACCGGCACCGCCTGCCACGTTCGCGGCGCGAGCATGCTGGTTGACGAACTGAAACGGTCGCTGGAAGTCGAACCCGGAGAAGGCATCAGCGAGGATGGAAACTTCAGCCTCGAAACGGTCAATTGTGTCGGTGCCTGCGCTATGGCACCGGTAGCTATGATCGGCGATCACTATTACGCCAGCATGACACCCGGCAACATCGCCAAGATGCTGAAAAAGGAGAAGCCGGAATGACTTCAAGCAACGGCAAACCCTTTGGCAGCGTGAAAAACCTGCTGAAACGTGCAGAGAAGATTCTGAAAGAACGCAAGAAGCTGAAGCAGGAAATCCGGGTCTGCGCCGGACCGGGCTGCATCGCTCTGGGCGCGAAAGACATTCACAAGGAACTCTGCAAGCAGCTCGACGATCATAAGAAAGAGCTGGAAGCGGCCGGGCTGGAGCTGAACGTTACCCTCAGCGAAAAGTGTACCGGCTGCCACGGTATGTGCGAGGCCGGTCCCATAGTCACTATCGAGCCGGAAGGCACCTTCTACACCGGCGTCAAACCGCGCGACACCAAGAAGATCGTAGAGAAAACACTGCTGAAAGATCAGCTCGTTGATCCTCTGCTCTATCAACTCGGACACCATCGCGGCGGCGGTAAAGTCAAACACTATGCAGACATCCCATTTTACAGTCTGCAGCTACGTGTCGCCTTGCGCAAAGTCGGGGTCGTTGACCCGACCAACTTTGATGATTTCCTCGCCGAAGGTGGCTTCCAGGCATTCGCAAAAGCTATTGCCGAGATGACGCCGGAAGATGTCATCGATCAGGTCGAGAAAAGTGGACTCCGTGGACGCGGCGGCGCAGGTTTCTCAACTGGACGAAAATGGCGTAGCGCCTTGCGTGTCAAGGAAGACCGGGTCTGGCTGATCTGCAACGGTGACGAAGGCGACCCAGGCGCATTCATGGATCGGGCGATCATGGAAGGCGACCCCTACAGCGTGCTCGAAGGCATGATGATCGGTGCCTATGCCCTCGGCGCAACCGATGCCTGGATCTACGTCCGCCACGAATATCCGCTGGCCGTTGAACACCTGCAAATGGCCATCGACAAACTGACCAACGCCGGTTTGCTCGGCGAAAATATCCTCGGCACCGGGATGACACTGAACGTTCGCATCTCCCGTGGTGGTGGGGCGTTTGTCTGTGGTGAATCTTCCGCGCTGATGCGTTCGCTGGAGGGTAAGGTCGGCGAACCACGCGCGAAATACGTTCGCAGCGTGGAAAAAGGTCTGCACGATGAACCGACTGTCCTCAACAACGTCGAGACTTTCACCTGTGTCCCCGCAATTATCGACAAGGGCGCGGAGTGGTTTGCCTCGATGGGACGTGAAAAATCCAAGGGCACCAAGGCATTCAGCCTCGTCGGCAAGGTGAAACATACCGGCCTGATCGAAGTGCCGATGGGACGTACCCTCCGTGAGATCATCTTCGACATCGGCGGTGGAATAATAGACGACCGTCCGTTCAAGGCTGTGCAAACCGGCGGACCGTCCGGCGGATGTCTGCCCGCAGGCAAACTCAATCTGCAGGTCGATTTCGACACCCTTGCCGATGCCGGTGCAATGATGGGATCGGGCGGGATGATCGTGATGGACGATCACACCTGCATGGTTGATGTCGCAAAATACTTCATCAACTTCCTGATCGGTGAGAGCTGCGGAAAGTGTGTTCCCTGCCGTGAAGGCCTCTACCAGCTCTATGATCTGCTGAACAAGATTACCAATGGTGAGGGTAAACCGGGCGACCTCGAAACCATCGAGACACTCTGCCATACGATGGAAGTCGCCAGCCTGTGCGCACTTGGCAAATCCGCGCCATACCCGGTCACCTCTACGATCAAGTATTTCCGTGAGGAGTACGAGGAACACATTAACGATGGTGTGTGCCGCGCCGGAGTCTGTCCGAAACTGATCGTTTACCACATCAACGACGATTGCAACGGATGCGAAGTCTGCCGTAAGCACTGTCCGACCAATGCGATCACCGGTGAAAAGAAAAAGTTGCACGTTATTGATCCGGATTTGTGTATCTCATGTGGTATCTGCAAATCAGTGTGCAAGTTCGACACTATTGACATCATGAGCGGTGGGAAGATTGTCAGCCGTGATGTGGTGGCGTAACTGTCAATCTCTTACCACGGACTGAAGTCCGTGGTAAATAGAGTGAAACAAATAATCGGACACCGATGTCCGTTATTCCATTAGCATGGCCGGGGTTTTAACCCCGGATGCGATAAGCGCCTGACAGGATATGGCCGCTCGATCTACCCTGGGCTGAAGCCCAGGCCATGAAAAGGCAACAACATGAGCAAAACTAAGACTAGCAAAACCGTTCACCTGACCATTGACGGCCAGAACGTCGAAGCCCCGAAGGGCGCGATGATTCTCGATGTCACACCTGGCTTGGGCGTCGAAATCCCGAGCCTGTGTGCCCATCCGGGACTGGAACCGTTCGGCGCCTGCCGACTCTGCGTGGTCGAAATCCAGAAACCGGGCTGGGACGATTGGTACAAACAACTGGTGACCAGCTGCCTGTTTCAGGTCGAGGAAGGGCTGAAAGTCTGGACTAATTCCGATGAAGTCCGGCAGAATCGTAAAGTCGTGCTCGACTTGCTGATGGCGCGGGTTCCAGCCAGCGATGTCATCCGTGATCTGGGCAATCAATACGGTGTCACAAAGACATCGTATGCCGAAGTCGACACCGAAGACACCTGCATCATGTGCGACATCTGCGTTCGCGCCTGCCATGCCATCGGACGCGACGCCATCGCCTCAATGTCACGCGGCCCGGACAAGTACGTTGACGTCCCGGACAAAGACGCCTGCATCGGCTGCCTGGTCTGCGCAAACCTTTGCCCGACAAACGCCATCCCGTTCACCGCAAACGATAACGGGAAACGCCGCATCTGGGGTAAGGAATTCGACCTCGTCACCGACGAACGCAGCGGCGAAGTCTTGGGCACGACGGAATATATCGAACACGTGCGCAAACGTGCTGAAGACAAGGGTCTGCTGTGTCCTGAGGACATGAAGCACGAGTCGGCGAGAGTCAAACGTTACGGCTACGCGCAGAAGTTGAGCCATGTCGCGGATGTTGAAGAACCGATTGAAGAAGTGAAATGATTGCCCACGACATTTATGTCGTGGATTCGATAATGCCATGGTCTTGAGCAAATCCCAGACATGAATGTCTGGGGCATAAAGGATAGAGGCGATACATGAGCAAGCGCCTGTACGTAACACCGTACCGTTGCATCGACTGCAAAGTCTGTGAACAAGCCTGCAGCCTGGCGAAAACGCCTGTCCCGGGCATCCCCGCTAAGCCACGGGTGCAAACTTTCAAGGTGGACGATCAGACGAACTTCGTCCTGCTCTGCCTGCAATGCGACGAAGCGAGTTGCCAGAAAGTCTGCCCCACCGACGCCCTGGTGCGCAATCCGGAAACCGGCGCAATCGAGGTCAACGACCGTTGTATCGGCTGCGGATTCTGCGTTCAGGCCTGCCCATTCGGTTGCATGGACTATGACGACATTCACAATGAATACATCAAGTGCGACGTTTGCAAAGGAGATCCAGCTTGCGCCAAATACTGCCCGACCGGAGCGTTGGTCTGGGATGAAAAAGCGTGGACTGATCAGGAGGCGAAGGAACGTACCGAGAAGAAATCAACTGATCCGTTCAGCATCGCCCTCGAGATGGCGAAGAAGTAGGCTAATGTAAACGGGAAATGCCCACGACATTCATGTCGTGGATTATCCACGCTTGCAAGCACTCCACGGGCCTGTAATCAAATACTTTATCAAGACATAACCGCCCTTCACGGGGCGGTTTCATATTTGCAGACACAGGTGTCCGAATATATAACTGTTGGAAACGGGAATTCAAACTCACCCATCAACAGGCGATTCTCCCGCTCGTTTCAACAATTGAGGTGGGATGAATACTGTCTCTTGAACGCAACAATATCCCTATGACTTTCATTCTTCCATGAGATATATTATTACTTTGCGATGGTAGAAATATAATTATGGGGTTCTCGTGTACCTGAAGTGGAAAAGCAGCTACGATATTGGTGTGCCCATCATTGATCGGCAACACAAACAGCTCTTCGCTTTAATCGACGAACTACAACGCGAAATGACATACGGTGACGCACGTCAAATGATTCCGGATGTGTTTGCACGTCTGGCTAACTACACACGCTACCACTTCTCGACCGAAGAGCTTGTGATGAAAAAATATGGTTATTCGGAAATCAAGGAGCACAAGGCAAAACATCAGTATTTCAAACAAGAATTGGCAAACCTTGTCGTACGCCATCAGAATGGCAATATGATGGTTAGCGTTGACACCTATAAAACCCTGCGAGATTGGATCATCAAGCATGTTACCAGCGCTGAGGCAAGAGCAGACCAGCATTTCGCTGAATATATCAAAAAGCATCCGGCTGGAGTAAACGCGTTTTCACTGCCGGAAGACTGCTCGACACCTGAACTGTCGTAGTGACAATACTCTTATTGCTCCACGTTAACACCCTCAAACTCCAGCACCCTTGCATTATTGCTTATAATAATGTAATTTATGATTGTTTATGTGTGATTACCAAATTCCCTTGATACAGGAGGTGGTATGGAATTGCAATGGGACGACAATTACTCTGTTGGCGTTCCCCAGGTTGACACGCAACACAAGGAGCTGTTCAAGCTGTTCAACGATCTGTCGAATGCTCTGAGTGAAAATCATGAGTTTGACAACTTACAGTTGTTCCTCTCACGATTGGGCGCATACGTGGTTTTTCATTTTGATTCTGAAGAAAAGATCATGGAAGAATACAGATATCCCTTCCTGAAAGAACATTGTGAAATTCACGAGCGTTTCAAGCAAGACTATTCTGTTCTTGCTAAACGGTTCAAGGGCGGTAGCCAGGTAACGATGGAAGGCATACGTGATACCATCTGGAGTTGGTTGCTAAAACATGTGATCGATGAAACCGTCGCTGTCGCCGACCAGGCGTTCGGTCGCTATGTAGCAACACTCAAGGCCGTAGAAACCTACGAGGGCAAGAATTGACGGTCACAAGATTTGCTTGATCTTGTACGGAATCACCGAAACTTCAAGGTCGCAACTGCGATTAAAGCGAGAAGCAGAGAGATTATCCAGAAGCGCAGCACCACCTTCGTCTCAGCAATTCCGAGGTGTTCGTAGG